>JAPOVO010000175.1 GCA_026708165.1 Chloroflexota bacterium
CACCGCGCCACAGACGGCGGGTCCTGATTCTGGCCGCTAAAGTTGGCCGCCCGACGACGTGATACTGATGAAGGATCGCTGAAGTAGATGGCTTCCGGTCGGTCGCGCGACCCCACGTATCGCTGCTCGTTTTGCAGTCAGACGCAGGACCAAGTCGAGCGGCTTATCGCGGGATCGGGCGGCGTATATATCTGCAACGAATGCGTGGAACTATGCCGCGACATAATCATCGAAGAGCAACGCGGCACGCCCGTTGCGCGTACGATGTCGGCCGGTCCTCCCAAACCCGAGCAGATCTTCGACCGGCTCAGTGAGTACATCATCGGTCAGGACCGTGCCAAAAAGTACGTGTCGGTGGCCGTCTACAACCACTACAAACGAACGGCTCTGGGCGGCCGCGTGGACGACGTCGAGCTTCAGAAGACGAATATCCTGCTCATCGGCCCCACCGGATGCGGCAAGACGGAAATCGCAAGGACCCTCGCCAGGATTCTTGATGTTCCGTTCTGCATAGCCGACGCGACGGCGCTGACCGAGGCCGGCTACGTTGGCGAGGACGTAGAGAACATACTGCTGCGGCTTTTGCAGTCCGCCGACTACGACGTGTCCCGCGCGCAGCTTGGCATCATCTACATCGATGAGATCGACAAGATCTCCCGCAAGGCCGACAACCCGTCGATTACGCGGGATGTATCGGGCGAGGGCGTTCAGCAGGCGCTTCTCAAGATTATCGAGGGAGCTACCGTAAACGTCCCGCCGCAGGGCGGGCGCAAGCACCCCCATCAGGAGTTCATACAGCTCGATACTCGCGACATCCTCTTCGTTTGCGGGGGAGCCTTCGAAGGGCTCGACAAGATAGTCAGCAGGCGCACGGGACGCGGCGCGAGGATCGGCTTCTCGTCCGAGATGGGTTCAAACGGGGTGGAGAGTCCGCTCCACGAGGTGATCTCAGACGACCTGCTCAAGTATGGGCTCATTCCGGAGTTCGTCGGACGGCTGCCGGTGGTGGCGGCTCTCGATCAGCTCGACAAGGACACGCTGAAGCTCATACTTACCGAGCCGCGAAACGCCCTGGTGCGCCAGTACAAACGACTGCTGGCGCTCGACGAAGTCGAGCTTCATTTCACCGACGGAGCCATCGACTCCATCGCCGAGAAGGCCCTGGAGACCAAGACCGGGGCGAGAGGTCTCCGCACCGTTATCGAGGACCTTCTGCTCAACACCATGTTCGAGATCCCCTCGCGGCAAGACGTCACCAAGGTAGTGCTGAACGCAGACGTTGTGCGGAACCGCCGCCAGCCGCTGCTCGTTACGAAGGGCGAGCCGCAAGCCGAGCCTCGCCAGGAGACAGCGTAGTACTGAATTCCTAAGCGGCTGTCAGGGTCCCGCCCGGCGTCAGGCTGATTGGGCCGCCGTTTTCCACGGAGAAGCTCGTCGGATATGCCATGCCACCGGAGCGGCTACCGCGAGCGGCACGGCGGCGGCGGCGGCGTCGGCCAGGAAGTGGTTTCCGGTGACCACTATCACGAATACCGAGAGCGGAATGTAAAGGACCGCTAGCGTTCGTATCCACCAGGGTCTGGCGAGGACCGCGAATCCCACGCCGGCGATGGCGGCGTAGACGATATGCACGCTCGGCATGGCGGCTACCGTGTTACGAAGCGGGTCGGCGCCCATCTCGTAGCTGACGGGCCCGTACGTGGCCATTGTGTTGATTATTTCCAGCTCCGGGACCGCGCTCGGCGGAGCGACGGGGAACGTTACGAATACGACGAAGCTGACGAGGCTGGAGAGATAAAAGACGTTTCGCGCGAACGGATAGGCAGCCGGCCGGCGGCGGTAGGCCCACCAGAGGAATCCCAACACGGCGAGGAAGTGGGGAACAACGTAGAGCAGATTGAAGACCACGGTAAGTGGCACCGAGACTGTTATCAAGTCCTGCGCGGCCTTCTCGACTAGCCAGCCGGCGTCGCGTTCCCATTCGACCAGATGGCGGGCGTTCCGCAGCGCTTCGTCTTCGGCGCCCGTGGAGCGGAAGCGCGTCGTGACGTAAATGAGATAGAGGGCGACCGGATACAGGATCTGGCGCAGACCGCGGCGCCTGGCAATCCAGCTTGGCGGCGAGCCTGCTCGCACTGACTCGTTCGGCTCCGGAGCCTCCGACTAGCTGGAGGCTACTGGACGGGCTCCACCCCGTGCCCGACGCCGGTCGGGCGCGGCGGCAGCGGGCGCGGCTGCCAGCGCAGAACGCCTTCTTGCTTGATCTGGCGCTGGAGCAGCAGTATGGCGTCGATCAGAGCTTCGGGTCTGGGCGGACAACCCGGCACGTGAACGTCAACGGGGATGATCCTGTCGACGCCCTGCAACGTGGAGTAGGTCCTGAACGGCCCGCCGGCAATCGTGCAGATTCCCATCGCGATGACCCACTTCGGGTCGGGCATCTGCTCGTAGAGCTGCCTTACGACCGGGGCCATCTTGTTGGTTACGGTGCCCGCCACGACCATGACGTCCGACTGGCGGGGGGACGAGCGCAGGATCACTCCGAACCGGTCGGTGTCGTACATCGGCGCGGCGGAGGCCATGTACTCGATGGCGCAGCACGCGAGACCGAAGGTCATCGGCCAGAGCGCGCTGGCCTGCCCCCAGCTAAAGAGCTTGTCGACGGTGGTCGTAAGGATGTCCAGCGCACCGGTCTTGGCGGCCAGCTTGACCAGCGGCGGACTTCCGCTATCGTAATCGCCGTTCATGCGGCGGAAACCTCGTTTGTGCTTGATAGATTCGCCGCCGATTCTAGCATTGCTTCCGTTGCTTCGCGGAGGTTTCCGGCCGCGGGAGCTGGCGGCAGTAGGTGATTCCGGCCGTTACCCGGTGGACGGGACTGGGCAGGCGGTGCCCTTCTAACTTAGGCTTAACGTATGGCACAAGCTATGAACGTCGACGCTCCCGGTTCATCCCCGGAGGGAATTCGCGAATCCATCGCGGTAGCGAGCGGCAAGGGCGGGGTTGGCAAAAGTACGGTTGGGGTAAATCGGTGGGTGGGCTCGCGGAAGATGGGGCGCCGGGGGGGCCTTCCGGATGCCGACGTGTACGGCCCCAACGTGCCGATAATGCTCGGCGCGAGCGGCGACCTCGTTACCGTTGACGGCGCGATAAGCCCGCTGGAGGCTCACGGCATAAAGCTGATGTCGCTCGGATTCATGCTCGAGGAGGGCACGCCGGTCATCTGGCGCGGGCCCATGATCGCCGGGGCGCTGAAGCAGATGCTCAACGACGTCGCCTGGGGAGAGCTCGACTACCTGGTGCTCGATCTTCCGCCGGGCACGGGAGACGCGAGCCTGACGCTGGCGCAGATGATGCCGCTGAGCGGCGCTGTGATCGTTTCCACGCCACAGGAAGTCGCGCTTCAGGATGTCAAGCGATCGATAGCCATGTTCGAGCGCCTCAGCGTGCCGGTGCTGGGACTGGTCGAGAACATGTCGTATTACGTCCACCAGCCTACGGGCGACCGGGTCGAGATTTTCGGTCATGGCGGCGCGCGCAAGGCGGCCGACGACCTCGGAATCAAATTCTTGGGCGAGGTCCCGCTCGACCCGGCGATCCGCGAGGGCGGCGACAAGGGTAGTCCCGTCGGAGCCGACGCTGCGTCGACGCTCGGCGCGGCGTTTGCCGAGATCGCGGGCAGGGTCGAAGAGTCTGTCGGCGCCGGGGAACCGGAGGTCGAAGACGACCTCCCGATGCTCTAGCCAGGCTTACGCCCTTCTTTCAATAGCGATATCCCCGCCGCCAGGATCGCCGCGTGGTCGAAGGCGAGTTTCTTTGGGAGACGGTCGATCGGAAACCATCGGGCGTCGGCCGCGTCGTCGCCCGCCAGCGCCGCGGGGGCAGACTCGAATACGGCAAGAAAAGCGACGCTGATCGCCCTGCCGCGCGGATCGCGGTCCGGATCGCCAAAGGCGCCGATCTGATGCATCGCGGGCGCGGAGACCCCCGTTTCCTCAAGCAGCTCCCGCCGGGCCGCCTGCTCCACGTCCTCGTCGGGATCGACGAAACCGCCGGGCAATGCCCACGATCCGGCGAAAGGCTCGTGGCCGCGCCGGATCAGCAAAACGGACCGGCCCCCGTCGAGAGACGGGGCTACCGTGACCGCGTCAACGGTTACGTAATAGCGGTCGGGCGGGGGCATTCAATCAGGTCCAAAGGAAGCGAGGCGCGAGTCCACGCGAGTGTGGAGAATCGGCTAATCGCCGGTCGCCTTCGAGACGGGATGCCGCTGTCTTGCCAGCAGACGGACGACGATGAATCCGACGATCAGCAGACCTATGAATGCGATGGTCAGGATGTCGAGGTATTTGTCGATCGCGTCCTGGACGACCTCGCCGAATACCATAACGACGCCAGCGACCAGGAAGAACCTTCCCCCGCGGCCCACCGCCGAAGCCAACAGAAAACGCCGCATGTCGAGCCGGAAGACGCCCGCGCCGACCGCGAATACCTTGTAAGGGATCGGCGTAAAGCCGGCTATTGCCACTGCCCAAACGTCCCGCCGCTGGTACTGTCTTTCGACGAACAGCACTTTCTTCTCGTCGAACATTCGGTTCAGCAAGGGCCTGCCGCCCTTGAGTCCGATGTAGTAGCCGAGCACGGCTCCCATGAGCGATCCGGCGGTCGTGATCGCGGCGAATCCCAGCGCGAACCCAACGTTCCCGGCGCTCATCGCGATCAGCAGCGCGTCGGGAGGTATGGGAAAGAAGCTCGATTCCGTGAACGCCAGCACGAAGAGCGCGATGCCCGCGTAAGGCGTATCGGACCACGCCAGGACCCACTCGGCAAGATCATGAATCAGTTCCAATTCGAACCTCGCGGGGCGCTATAAAGCAGGTATCGAGTCCGAAGGCTCGACGGATTAGACGCATCATTGAAGTCTGCCGCGTTTTCCACGCCGCAAACCAATCTGAATTTTAGGCGAAGCGCCTCAGTGCGAGCGCCCTTTGCGCGGCCCATGCAGCCGCTAGGACTCGGCGGACTGCGCCGTCGTGAAGCTCCATGTCTTCGAAAACGGCTGGCCGTCGACGGTCCCGCTCACGGTGGCGGTATATTCGGTCCCCGCGAGCAGCGGTCGGGCGGGCGTGATCCCGATGGACCGTCGCCAGTTACTCCTAACGACCACGACTTCAACCGGATCTCCGTTGGCGGAGGTGAGCGAGACCGGCCCCCACTCGACGGTCTGACCGAGCAGGAAGCTTACGGTTAACGGGGACCCGACCGGCCGCGGCAGTCCGGGTACCGGATCGGGCGATTCGTAGGCATACCAAAGTCGGGGCACCCCGGTTTGGCCGGGGGCGGGATAGACGGCGGGCAGGTCGACCCCCGGTTGGTGTGAAGGTTCCAGACCTATGTTTATCACCGTGATCCCGCGTCCACTGCCGCTCGCGACGCCGTAACCCACCGCCACCGTGCTCGGATGCAACAAGGCGAACCGGTGAAAAACGGTGGTGACAAATATGTCGACGTTTTCCACGGCGTCGGTGTCGAAGCTGATGTCTTCGTCGATCCAGTTGCCCGGGTATCCGGCGGCTTTGGCCCGGTCGTATATGGATTGACCGGTGAATCCCGGCAGCCCGGGCTGTTCGCGGTGAACGCCGATCTGACCTATGGATGGATGGTCGGCGTTGGCGATGTAGTAGTCGGCGTGGCTCTGCGCCGCGCGCATAAGCTCGGCGCTCATGGCGATGGCGGGCATTCCCGCTATCGCTCGCCACATGTTTACGCGGTCTATGACCGGGTCTCCCGTGGGTTGCGGGGGGCCAGTGTAAGTCTCCTCGACCGTAGTGTCGGCAGCCGCGTCTTCCGTGGACTCCGGGGTCGCGCTGTCCGTTTCTTCGACCGGAGCGTCGGTGACTGTGTCATCCGTTGATTGCGGGGGGCTGCTGTCCGTTTCCTCGACTGTAACGCTGGTGGACGTATCGTCCGTGGCTTGCGGCGGACCGGCCGATAGGGGGGACGGGAGCGGCACGCGCGGGCCGGCGGGAAACAGACCGGCCTGGAACGCGAGATCGCCGCCGTTTGCGACCACCACCTGGCCGGGCTCGGCGAAGTCAGTCTTGACCTTCCATAGCTGGAGCGCGGCGCGCTGCAGGCGGATGGTCTCCATGGGGCCGTAGTCGACGACGCCGGTAGTGGGAAGCCCGTAAAAGCGCATTGGGTCCGGGACGGCGTGGTAAGCGCGGCGCAACGCGTCCGAATCGTTCAGAAGCGCAAGACGGGTCCTCACGATCTCCGCCCACGGGAGATGACCGTCGTCGGTCATCAGGTGCCGCGGTACGAGCCTTTCCGCCAGCCAGCCGTCCAGGCCGTAGTTGCTCATCTCGTCCAGGACGTTTACGAACTCGACCCGCCCGGTACCCGAATGCCATTGCAGTACGGCCTTTTGAAGGACCTGCGTGACGAATCCATCGCGGATGAACCGCCGGGTCAGCGGGAATCCAAGCTGCAACAGGCCACCGTCGCGCTGGTAGACCGTCCAGAACGGGATTCCGTTGTCGTCGGTTATTGAGAATCCCGCGCCGGGCGCAGATCCCGGCGGCGCGGTTTGAGTAAAAAAGTGCCCATTGGGTATGTCGTAGTCGGGCGCGGAGGCGCTTGCCACCGGAGTTTGGCCGATGGAACCGGCGCTCAGCGCCGCGATGGCCACGAGCACCAGGGCGATCAGCAGTTTTGTGGCTTTATGAAGCAACATGTATTGCATTCTAGCCGCGGAGCTCTCGAGTCGGGTCAGCCTTGCACCGCGTTGGGTATCACTTCGATACACGGGCGGCCTTCGGATTCGATCATTATCGCAACCACGTCGATCCGCCACTGGGCGTCGGGGATTCCGTTCTCGGCCAGATAGTTGGAACCAAGGGTCATCAGCTTGCGCGCCTTGCTCGCCGTTATCGAATCTTGCGGACTTCCGTATGCGCGCGAGGCGCGGGTCTTGACCTCCACGATGACGATCTCGTCGGCGTCCTTGCAGACGATGTCGATTTCGCCGAGCTTGCAGCGATAGTTGCGCTCGATGATCCGGTATCCGCGTTTCCGCAACTCCGACTCGGCGAGCGTCTCGCCGTATTCGCCCAGGTCTTGCCGGCTCAGGCGCTTCTGAGGGCGGCGGTCAAACCACCGAAGCCACTTTTTCAGCATTGAGCAGGCTCTCCCGCATGGGTCTAAACGATCTACGGTGGATGGCGCACAATCCGAGGCGCTCCAGCGCTGCGCGGTGCCGCGGCGTTCCGTAGCCCATATTGGTTTCAAAACCATAGCCCGGATATCTCGCCGAGCGCTTGATCATGTTGCGGTCACGGCTCACCTTGGCGCATATCGAGGCGGCGGCCACGGTTAGGCACGTCCTGTCGGCGTGGTTGAAGGAATGATGGATGCCGTGATATTCCGACTCGGGGGGCAGCCGCACGGCATCGACTATCACCGCGTCAGGGCGGATGGGAAGGCTGTCGAGGGCCTGAAGCATTGCCTGGCGGGTTGCTTCCACGACGCCCAATCGATCAACAAGCCGGGCCTCGACGCTGGAAACGCCGACCGCTACAGCCGCCTGCATGATGTGGTCGAAGGCTTGATCACGCCGTTTTGACGAGAGTAGCTTGGAATCCCGGACGCCCGCGAGAGCGCTGGGATCGAGCAAGATCTCCCGATCGAGCAATGCCGTGGCCGCGTAAACCGGTCCCGCCCAGGGCCCGCGGCCGGCCTCGTCCACGCCGGCGATATGCCGCACGCCGGACGTCAACAGACCTAGCTCGAACGACAGGTCGGGGGCCGGCACTTGAGATCTGGCCGACCGCGTCGGCATGTACCCGGCGGGTTCTTAGCGCCGCAGGCGTTCCTTGACGCGGGCCGCTCGGCCCACGCGGTCGCGGAGATAGTAGAGCTTGGCTCGGCGGACCTTTCCGCGTCGCACGACCTCGATTTTCTGGACCAGCGGCGAATGCAGCGGGAAGCACCGCTCAACGCCGATTCCGTGCGATATCCGGCGTACGGTGAAAGTCTCCTGGATACCCGAGGCCCGGCGCTTGAGTACGACTCCCTCGAACACCTGGATGCGCTCGCGCTCGCCCTCCCGGACTCTGACGTGCACCCTTACGGTGTCGCCCGGGTCGAACTGCGGTATGTCCTGTTTTAGCTGCTCCCTCGTCAGCTCGTCGATCAGCGTAGACAAGGGTCCTCTCCTGTGTTCTTGGGTTGTAGGTGAATAAAAGGGCCTCGAACCGCTCACGCCGATCCAAAGCTCTCAAGTATACGCGGATTCTATCACCCGAACGATCTTGGCCCGCGAGAACGGCCGCATGATCACTGCTCTTCCAATTGGACCTTCGGGGTTGACGTTTATGCTCTATCGAGTGACGTTCTCTGATCACCGTGGTGGGCTGGGGAGTTTACAGACAGGATGGGGAGCGGGAGATCATTCGTTCGGTAATCTCGACGGAGCCGAGCGGGCGGAGACACCGTGGATTTGGAGGGCCCATTTGATTCTGAGAATCGTCGGACTGCCGGTTAGGGAAGAGGAAGAGCCGGAGCTCCTGCGGGCGTTCGACGACGCCTTTCCACTGATCCGAGCGCTGCCGGGATGCAGCCACCTGGCGCTGATCGGCCGCCGGGGCGGGTCGGACTACCTGACGCTGAGCGTTTGGGAATCGGCGCGGGCGCTGGACGAATATCGCAAGAGTCCGCTGTTCGCAAGTATCTGGCCGCGGATCCGAAAGACTCTGCGGGACGATCCGTGGGCTGAATCTTATGACTTCGTCGCGGGCGACGGCCCCTGGGGCGGCGAAGCGGCAACCTAGCTCGGAATCGCCGGCGCGCCCATCTGCAGCGGACCAGCCAGTCAGTCCGTTGAATCTACCTGGCCTTTCTGTGTGGGAGTCTTGGCGCGCCCGCTTCGAATACCGTGCGCGAAACGCTTGCCAGCCGGGAGAGGTAGCTCGGGCAAAGCTCGCCGGCGGGCGCGGGTTTGCTGGAGCGGCTGGATACGTCCCCTAGCCGGGGCGTCTCGCTGCTGCGAATAGCGGTAGACGAGATGACGATCTCTCCGGATTCGCCGTTCCAGAGCAGGCTGTTCCTCGATCGGGCGAGCCATCGGTAGGCCTGCGCCTCTTCCATCCAGGGTCTTTCGCGCTTCAATTTGGTCTGGGCGGCTATGTCGATGAGCGCCAGCCGCGCCAGGAAGTCGACTCCAGTCAGGCTGGGACGCGATCGCGCGGACTGCATGATGTCGCAGGCGTCGGCCATCCACAGCGCCAGCGAATCGAGCGAGTTGGCGATGTGAAGAAAGAACCCGGTGACGAAATACGAGACCGCCAGGTCCTGCTCCGGCGAGAGCTTCGCGATCTGATCGGAGGAATAAGCGGCGTGCAGGTAGGCGGCGAGAGCCGCAGACCCCTTCTCGGCGTCCGAGTCGCGGTCGGCGGTTCGGTAATGGTCATAGATGCCGCCGGCGACGGTGGGATCGTATCCCCGGGGGAGGTGCGCAGGTTCGGCGAGCGGAGCAAAGAGGTCCCAGGCCTTGGGCTTTTGCTGGAAGAATCTCTCGCTGAGGGCCATGCCGTAACCCTAACAAAACGGCGCGTCGCGCCGCCGGGAAAACCTGTTCTTGACGCGCGCGCTCCCGTATTCGTATAGAATAGTAGTCATGCAGGTTGACAAAGGCTGGGACGGAGTAGAGTAGCCAGCGGAGCGGCAACCCAAGCGAGCCGGTGATGGTGGGAGGCCGGCGGTTGCCAGTTGGCGAAGTGCGCTCCAGAGCTGCAGGCTGAACGGCGACAAGTAGGCTGAGCCGGGAGTTCCCGTTACAGAACCGGAGCATGTTGGTGCTCGCTGAGGCCCTGTTTGTGAGGATGGGGCGAAATAAGGTGGAACCGCGGTCCGGGGACCCGCCCTTATGCCAAGGGCGGGTTTTGTTGATTTTGAGGGTGCAGCTTGACAGTCGAATCTGAAGCGGAACGGTCGCGGGCGGGAGCTTCGTCGAACGGCAAGGTGGGCGGTCGCGGGCAAACGGCCGAGCGCAGGCTTAGGCACGGGGTCGTTTGG
>JAPOVO010000377.1 GCA_026708165.1 Chloroflexota bacterium
GTGTCTGGATGGCTCCGTCTAGTTCCTCTAAAGGACGACGAGGACCCACTTGCCCCCAAGAGCCGACCGACAATCATCGCTCCTGCTGAGGAGTTTCCCTGCGCTCTAGTGGTGCTGGACGAATAAGGGAACTATCGCCATCAAGGCTATTCCCGCGATTATCAGCAAGAACTTCGCCACGCGATCGTCGCTCGCCGTCGGCATGGGAACGTCGTCTTCACCGGAGAGTGCGCTCATCACGAATCTCGCCACGCGGACCTCTCTCTTCGCGAACTCCTCGTGGATGATGTCGATAATCGCAACGTAGATGAAGGTCCCCGCCGCGAACGCGACGAAACTGCCTTCGATGAAGCTTCTAATATCGCTCAGCTCGGACAAGGCGGTCGAAGTCGCCAATCCGGCGAGGATCCCCACGGGAACCGTCAAGGACAGAATCGTCAGCATGATCTTCTGGCGTCTTGCCTCGAGTCCCGCGGCGTGAGCGCTCACCACGAAGGCGAAGGCCTCCGAACCCTGATGAGACAGGATTCCAATTACAAGGATGATCACGGTCGTCAAGTGCTCCTCAAGGCCGAGCGCGATACCCGCGGCGATCGAATGGATCGACAGAAGAACGAGCAGCATGTAGGGGTAGATGGCTCCCTGGGGCGCCCCACCCGCTGGGACTTCGCCGTGACCATGTCCGCGCCCACGGTCGAAGATCACGCGATCGATTAACAGAAGAAGGCCAACGCCTATCGCCGCCAGCAGCGCTCCCAGCGGGTATTCCACGACCTCTTCGAGCTCATGAATCCCCTCGGGCAGCAAGTGAATGAAACCGACCCCGAGGAAGATTCCACCGGCGAAAGCGTTGCCCAGCGAGAAAAAACGCCAGCCGCCGGGTCGGCTGGCCGCGAGGAGGGGAATGGCGCCGCCGATCACCGTTACCCCAATGATCCCAAGACCGGCGAGCAGCTTGACCGGTAGAAGAAGCTCCATAGCTAGCCCCTCACGCATCTACAAATCATCAACGCCGACGCCGTTGGAACTGGTGGCCGAATTGAGAAAATACTACGACCCGTCAATTGCCCAGGCCAAATGTAGACTCAGCATAGTGCCGGACATCCCTGTGATGGAATCAGTGCGCTAAGCAGCCTGTCCACAGGCTCGAAACCGAATGCCGTGTACGGTTGTGGCGGCAAATGCCGGACGACCGGCGTTTGCTAACCGGCGGGGTTTGCGGTACGTTTTGCGCCCACGCCGATAGGGCTTTCGCGTACGGAAGGAAGGCCTCTCACCGGAGGGCCTCACATGGCAGACGATGTCGGTTTCACGACGATGGGAAGCGTTTCGGACTCGATGGGAGAAATCCCATCGATAGGCATCGGGATGCTCGGCTACGCCTTCATGGGCAAGGCGCACGCCAACGGATACAAGAAACTCGCCTACATGATGTATCCGCCCGCGGCAAACCCGGTGCTCGTCAACATCGCCGGGCGTTCGGAGGGGCCGGTCGCCGACGCCGCCAGGCGCTTCGGATTCCAGCGGCATTGCACCGACTGGCGCGACCTGATCTCCGACAGCGATGTACAGGTTCTCGATAACGGAGGACCTAACAATCTCCATGCCGAGCCGAGCATCGCGGCGGCCAAGGCCGGCAAGCACGTGATTTGCGAAAAACCTCTCGGCAGGAACCCGGACGAGTCCAGAGCAATGCTCGAAGCCGCCGAGGCCGCGGGGATAAAGCACATGTGCGGCTTCAACTACCGCTTCGTACCCGCAATCGTGCAGGCTCGGGAGCTGATCCAGGCGGGCCACCTCGGCGATATCTTCCATTTCCGCGCGAGATACTGTCAGGAATGGATCATCGATCCGCAGTTCCCCAGGGTGTGGCGTCTGAACAAAAAAGTGGCCGGCAGCGGCGCGCTGGGAGACTTGGGCGCGCACATAATCGACCTGGCTCGGTTCCTGATTGGCGAACCCAAGGCTGTTAACGGCCTGCTCAAGACCTTCATCAAGGAAAGGCCGCTGGAGGACGACTCCTCCAAGACCGGCCCGGTTGACGTGGATGACGCATTCGTCAGCATCTTCGAATTCCAGAACGGCGCCATCGGGACGATGGAAGCCACGCGCTTCGCGATGGGACGCAAGAATCTGAACACCTTCGAGATCAACGGATCCAAGGGTTCGATTTCGTTCAACCTGGAACGCCTCAACGAGCTTGAGGTTTTCCTCGCCGACACTCAGCCGTCGCAGGCCGGAGGGTTCCGAAACGTGCTCGTCACTGAGGCGGACCATCCATACTGGGAACACTGGTGGCCGCACGGGCACATAATCGGATGGGAGCACACGTTTGCCCATGAGCTGCACCACTTCCTCGACTGCATAGTCAACGACAAGGACGTGGCGCCGCTCGGGGCGACGTTCGAAGACGGTTACAAGTGCGATGTCATCATGGACTCGATCGCAAGGTCTTCGGACAACGGAGGCTCGCGTGTCGAGATTTCGTATTAGCGGCGCGGCGCCGTCGGGGCGCAAAGGGAGGCTAGAGAGATGAAAATCGGCGTATTCACGGTCCTGATGAGCGATCAGCCATTCGAGAAGGTCTTGAATTACCTATCCGGACTCGGAGTCGAAGCGGTGGAGCTTGGCTGCGGAGGATATCCCGGCAACGCTCATTGCAACGCCAAGGACCTGCTCGCCAATCCGGCCAAAATCGACGCCCTTCAAGCGACGCTGGCCGAGCACAACCTGGAGGTTTCGGCGCTTAGCATGCACGGCAATCCCGTTCATCCGAACAAGGACATCGCCGCCGAGCACGTCGAAGACGAGCGGAACGCCATGCGCCTGGCCGAGAAGATGGGAGTCGACACTGTAATCACGTTCTCGGGCTGCCCGGGCGACCACGAAGGCGCGAAATACCCCAACTGGGTTACATGCGCGTGGCCGCCGGACTACCCGGAGATTCTGGAGTGGCAGTGGAACGAGGTCCTGATTCCATACTGGCAGGAGTCGGCGGCATTCGCCCGCGATCACGGAGTTTCGAAAATCGGCTTCGAGATGCACCCCGGATTCGCCGTGTACAACCCGGAGACGCTGTTGCGCCTGCGCGACGCCGTAGGCCCCGAGATCGGAGCCAACTTCGATCCGAGCCACCTGTTCTGGCAAGGCATCGACGCCACGGCGGCGATCCGTGAAATCGGCAAAGCCGGGGCGATGCACCACTTCCACGCCAAGGACACGCGCGTGGACTCGGCGAACACCAGAGTCAACGGCGTACTCGATACCAAGCCGTACACGGACGAGATCAACCGTTCGTGGATCTTCCGGTCGCTCGGCTACGGAAACGACCTCACCGTTTGGAAGGACATGATCAGCGAGCTTCGGATGATCGGCTACGACGGCGTTCTGAGCATCGAGCACGAAGACAGCCTGATGTCGCCCAACGAGGGTCTCGAAAAGGGCGTCAAGCTCCTGCAGGAAGTCCTGATGACCGAACCCGCGGGCGTGGCCTACTGGGCGTGAACACAGGCTCCACTTAGCCGCCCATGGCCCGGTTTCGCTGCTCCGTCCACCAGATAACGTGGGGCGCCGAGCATCTGGTTGAGGCGCTCGACGATATCCGGGATTTCGGATACCTCGGCATGGAGACGTTCGCCTACGTGGTCGACGATTTCAACGGGCGCGAGGACGAGCTCCAGTCGATGCTGGCCGAGCGAAACCTGCAGCTCTCGGGGCTCTATGGCGGCGGTCTTATGCACGACCCGTCCGCCGAGGCCGAGGTAATCGACTACAACCTCAAGGTCGCCAGATTCCTGGAACGCATGGACTCTCATCATCTCGTGCTCGGCCCGGGACGGCGTCCGGACGGCGGACCCAGCAGCGCAGAGATCGCGCAGATGGCGCGGGTCGTGACCCGAATATGCGAGGGCGCCCGAGACATGGGCGTCGCGGTCGGAGTGCACCCGCACTGGAATACGGTGATCCAGAACCGGGACGAGATCACCGAGTTCTACGATCAGGTGGACACCAGTCTGGTGAAGATGGTCCTCGACCCGGCCCACGTCGCCAAGGCAGGGGACGATCCGGTCGAAGTGGCAGAGACCTACGCCGACATCATCATCTACGCCCACATGAAGAACTACTCGCCCGAGCTCGACACGCCCGAAGCCGCCGTGCCGCACGACGGGCTGGCGCCGACGCTGGCGTTCTTCAGCGAGCTGGACCAGGGAACGGTGGACATCGTCGCCATGATCGAGGCGCTGCGCGGGGCGGACTTCGACGGCTGGCTGACGGTCGAGCTCGACCGCTCGCAGACGACGCCGCGTCAGAGCCTGGAAGTGAACACCCGCTATATGACCGACGTTCTCGGCTTCAACGTCGGCGCCGAGAACAATTAGCTACCCGGCGGCGGCTCGAAAATGATACGCATCGGAATCGTAGGCTGCGGACGGATCGTAGAAGAGGGCCACGCTCTGGCCTTCGAACAGTTACGCGACCGCTTCGAAATCGTAGCGGTCGCCGATCCATCCGAAGAGCGGCGCGACCTGATAGGCGGCCGCTTCGGGGTGCCTCCAGATAACCGCTATTCCACCTGGAACGATCTGTTGCGAGACGACAGCGTCGATCTCGTCGACATGGCCGTTCCACATTTTTTGCACCGCGACTCGTGCGTGGCGGCGGCCGCCTCGGGAAAAGCGATCCTTATGGAAAAGCCGATGGCAACGTCGCTCAAGGAAGCCGACGAAATCATGGCCGCCGTAACGAAGTCCGGCGCGCCCGCTTGCATAATCCATAACTACCTCTATTCGGCCAATTCGAGCGCCGCTTTGGAGGTGATCGGCGAAGGTGGCATCGGCAGACCGTTCCTGGTGCGTATCGAAAGTCTTTCTGACAGCCACTGGCCGGGCGCCAAGGCATACGATCCCGACTGGCGCACGCGGACCAGCACCGGCGGCGGAGGCGCGCTGATCGACAACGCCTATCACAGTCTCTATTCAGCCGCCGCCTACATGGGCTCGCCGGTTACCGAGGTGTACGCCCGGCTGGGCACGTTCGTGCGCGACATCGAGGTCGAAGACACGGTCGTGACGACGTTGACTCACTCCAACGGGGGAACGAGCCAGATACTTATCGGATGGAGCGTCGGGGCGGCCAAACGCGTGCAGGAAATTCACGGTGACGAAGGAAGCATCCTGTTCGATCACGACGGTCGAAAGCTCTCCGTGCTGCGGGGCGACGACTGGAGCTATCCCGACGTACCCGAAGAAGAATCCAGTTCGTTTGCCCCGCTATTCGAGGAATACGCCGACGCGCTCGAATCCGGCGCCCCCCCGCCCGTACCGTTCGAGGAAGGCTATCGAAATCTCAAAGTCGTAATGGCCGCCTACGAATCAAACCGCACCGGCAGGCCGATCGCGATCGAATAGCCTGGAGCGGTCCGGCTAAAGCGATTCCTTGAGCGCCAGGGCGGCCGGTTTGCTCATTCCCTTGACGCTCGCCAGCTCATCAACTCCGGCCTCGCGGATGCGGCTCAGCGAGCCGAACTTTCGATATAGAGCGCGCTTGCGTTTGGGGCCGATTCCGGGGATCTCGTCGAGAATCGATCTCCGGCCCGCCTTCGTCCTGAGCCGGATGTGAAAGCTGACCGCGAATCTATGCGCCTCGTCGCGGATGCGCTGCAACAGGTGAAGTCCGTCGGACGAAGCCGGTAACAGAATCGGCGACGGACTTGCAGGCAAGAAAAGCTCTTCGCGTTTCTTGGCGATCGCCGCCGTGGGCAAGCCGTCGACGCCCACCTCATGCATCGCCTTCAACGCCGCCGAAAGCTGCCCCTTGCCGCCGTCGATGAGTATCAGGTCGGGGACCGAATTCCACTCTTTGCTGGTACCGACCGATTCCTCCGCGTTCTCGGGAAGCGGCGCGGCGGGATCGAAGTCTGTTAGCGGCACGCGCTTTAGCGCCCGGACGCCAAGTCCTCCTCCGTCTTTCCGACCGCCGGCCTCGGCGAGCCGCTTGAACCGGCGGCGAATAACCTCGCGCATGGCCGCGAAGTCGTCGTTTGCGGAACCTCTAATCTTGAATCTCCGGTACTTGCCCTTCTTGGGCACGCCGTCCTCGAAGACGACCATAGAAGCGACCGTCAACGACCCCTGAATGTGCGATATGTCATAACACTCGATCCGCCGGGGCAAGCGTGGAAGGTCCAAGGCCTGGCCTGCCTCCAGGAGCGCGTGCCTGAGCCGCCGCGAGCTATTGAGAAGAATGGCCCTATCGGCCTCGAGTGTTTCCCCCGCGTTGGACTCAGCCAGCTTGACAAGCCGTCTCAGAACTCCGCGCTTGGGGACGCGCAGCCGTACGGAGCCTTCCCGCAGCGTCCGAAGCCACGCTGTAAGGATTTCACCGTCGTTCACTCCAGTCGGGAGCAGAATCTCCCGGGGGACCTCCGGTGCGCGATGGTAGTACTCGCGAACGAACTCGGACGTAATCTCCTCGTCGGTTTCGCCGCCCGTCACTTGCAGCCGGTAGGTCTCCTGCCCGACGACCTTTCCATTGCGCACGTTCAGCACTTGTCCCATCGCCTCGCGGCCGTCCCTGGCGATGCCGACCACGTCCCGATCACCGCGCCGCGGATCGACCATCTTCTGCTCGACAATCACCTTCTCTATCGACCTGATTCGGTCACGCATGAGCGCAGCGGCCTCGAACTTCAGATCCTCCGCCGCGGTCTTCATAGACTCGCGCATTTTGTCGACCACGTAGTCGGCGCGCCCTTCGAGGAAATCGATGGTCTGATCGATCACGCCTCGATATACCTCAGGCGTAACGACGCGGATGCAGGGTCCGTTACAGAGGTCGATGTGATACTTGAGGCAGGGACGGTCCCATTCTTTAGCCATATCCAGTGAGCACGTCCGATACGGGAACAGCCGGTTTAGCAGCTTGAGCGTCTGGCGAAGCGCCTTGGCGCTGGTGAAGGGGCCGAAGTAGCGGGAGCCGTCGCGAGTGATCTTGCGAGTCGTGAACACTCGCGGGTAAGTCTCGCCAGTCGTTATTTTTATGTAAAGATACTGCTTGTCGTCCCTGAACATGATATTGTAGCGGGGACGGTGGCGCTTGATCAAATTGATCTCAAGAAGGAGCGCTTCGATCTCGGAATCGGTGACGAGGGTCTCGATATCCTGCACAGCCTGAACGAGACTAACGGTCTTGGGCGAAAAGCCGCGCTGACCGCCAAAATACGACCGGACGCGGGTTTTGAGACAGGCCGCCTTTCCAACGTAGAGGACTCGCCCGGCGCTGTTCCTGAAAAGGTAAGCGCCCGGTCTGGCCGGCAAGGCGTGGAGCTTTTCGTCTATGGCTTCGGCAGTTAACAATCGCGGCCGCCGGAATCAACTATCGCCAACTGGCTGCATCATCGATTGTATTTGACGGCGACCGCGGTCAGCCGTCTGAACTTAAGGATTGAGGATTTAGGCGACACATGAACATGGATAACCTCTGGCCGGGTTTTGATTTCCAAGACTGGCGGCAGGCAAAACTGGCAAAGCGAGGCATGTACAACGTCGGGCTGACTGACTGGCAACTGCTGCTTTGTACAGTCCACGGCTACCGCGATCTGGCCGCCGGAATCGCCCGGCGCGGTGTGGGATTGAGCGTGCATCATCCCTACATCTCCCCGTGGCGGGGATTCCAGCGGCCGCAGTCAAGCTTGTTCCTGCATCCCGACGCATCCACTCGTAAGAGATCGTTCGAGTGGCTGGACGATTCGCTGCGCCGAGCCGCCGAGACGGGCTGCCGGTTCGCGGTCACGCACGTGGCCGATTCGAAAGAACCCATCGACTTCGACTCCGCACGGACGCTCGCCCATGAGGCGGCCGGGTGGATGGCTGAAGCATCCGAGCGGCACGGCGTGGAGGTCCACATCGAGTTTCTCGGATATCACGGGACGTTTCACCAACCGGCCGAATTCGCCGAACTGATCGAGTCCAACCCGCCGCTCAAGCTATGCCTCGACACTGGGCACCTTCATCGTTGGGCTCAAATCCACAACGGCGACGAGCAAGCCGCGGTTGGCGTTCTTGAGCCCCACGTCGCGTCGATGCACATTTGGAACATCAGCTCGGGAGACGAGTTCGCCAAATCCGGTCACATACCCGTGCATCCCTCTCACCGCACTGAAGACGGATATGCCGACGTAGAGTGGGTAATTGGAGAGGTCGCGAAGGCCAATCCCGAAGTCTCCATAGTCTTCGAACCGACGATTAGAAAAGACACCTCGGAAGAGTTCGTCACCGAGGGCATCGCATGGGTTCGTGGACTGGTCGGAAAGTACCCGTAGCACGGCGAGATTGACGGCAAACCGTCTCTGAACCAGTAAAATTTACCTTTACCCGCTAGACGCTTGGGGCCGTGAGGGCTGCTTGGACTCCAAAAAGCTGCAAAACACCCTAATCCTGCTCGGAATCGCCGTGGCGGTCATCTGGCTTGGGCAGTTTCTATGGAATCTGGGCGGCCAGTTCGGGACGGCGATCCTCATCTTTTTGCTCGCCTGGATCGTGAGCTTTGCCGTCTCTCCGACGGTCCGGCGCCTGGAACGCCTCAGGCTGTCGAGATTTCCGGCAACGGCCATCGTCTATCTCGCGCTGGCGGGAGCCAGCGTCGCCGCCGCCTTGTTCGTGGTGCCGCCGGTGCTGCACGACCTGGCGGGCATCACCACGCGGATTAGCGACTACGGCGACGACATGCAGCGCTGGGCCGACGACGTCATCCAATGGCTGGAGAGCATCGGTATTCCGGAATCGGCGCTGAAGGACGCCCTGGGCGACCTCGGATCGAACTTTGCCGACCTCGGCGCGACCGCCCTGAGCGGCCTGATTGGTGCACTCACCGGAATTGCGACGGCAGTGCTGGTCTTCTTCATGACGCTGATCGTGTCGTTCTACCTGGTACTCGACTGGGACAGGGCGCTGGCCCGTTTCGAGAAGTCTCTGCCAGGCGTTTGGGGAGGGGAGTTCCGACAGGCGGTGCAGGCCGTGGAGGTAACGTTCGCGGGCTTCCTGCGCGGCCAGCTGACCGAGTCGACATTGTTCGGAATAGCGGTCGCAGTAGTTATGTTGATCGCGGGTCTCGACTACGTGATCGTCATTGCGATCTTCTCGGGCCTGGTACTCGCCGTTCCGTTCGCGGGCCCCGTATTGGGCGTGCTGGCCCCCGTCCTGGTAGCGCTTCTGACCTCTCCGACCGTCGCGCTGTGGGTCGGGATAGCGCTATTGGCTTTGCAAGTCATCCTCGAAAACGTAGTCAAGACGAGAGTAATTGGCAGCGCGGTGGGAATTCATCCGCTGGTGGTCATCGCCTCGGTGCTTGTGGGTACGGCTGCGGCCGGATTCTGGGGAGCGGTATTTGCGGTTCCATTCGGTGCGCTGGTCTATTTCGCGATCAGGGCTGCTTACACGAGATGGGTCTCCGTCGTCCGCAATGCCGAAGCAGACCGTACGCCGTCCGACTCGCCGACAGAAGAACATCCGCAACAAGTGACAGGCGAAGCCGCCGGGGGCAAGCCCGAGTAGAACAAAAGGTGCAGACCTGAAGACGCTTCTTCGGCTTCTCAGCTATCAGCGGCCGCATAAGTTATACATCGCCGGGGGACTGCTCGCCTGGGTGGGCGCAATCGCCGCCGACGTGGCCGGACCTCAGGCCATACGCCTGGCGATCGACCGCGGAATCGCCGACGAGAACACAACTCTGATACTCGTGTTCGCCGCCACGGCAGCGGGACTGCTCGTCGCCCGCGGAATTCTTACTGCGGTGCACGACTTCCTGATTCAGTACATGGCGCACAAGGTCTCGCGCGACATGCGAAACGAGTATTTCAACCATCTACAGACACTCTCCTACTCGTATTACGACAGAGCGAACTCCGGCGACCTGATTTCACGGGCCGTCAGCGACATCGAGTCGGCGCGCATGGCCGTCGGCATGGGTCTCTTTCAGATCATCACCGTCACCGGGACGTTCGTGGTCGTCTTCATCGCCATGGTCCTCACCAACTG
>JAPOVO010000469.1 GCA_026708165.1 Chloroflexota bacterium
CCCAGGAATCCGGGATCGAAGATGAGGCCCCGAAACCACACCACAGCTATCAGTATGTAGATCACGTAGGCGACGGCGTCGGGACGTTTAGAAATCCATCGCCGGGTTGCGCTCAGCACCTTTCCGACAGGGCCTGAAACCGCGTGTGGCATTGTGCGAACCAGTGCGCTTCGGGTTGCCGTCGGAGGACTATCCATCGCCGTGGCGGCACGCGGAGGGCGTTTGGGAACGCCGGTTGATAACGAAGAGGCGTGCGTGTCTTGATAGGCTATTCGTCAAACTGGAATCCAATGGTGGTCGCCGCCGTCTATCCCATTCGATAGGAGATTTGCTTGCACACCAGACTGGATTGGCGCCATCTGCAAATCCGGCAGTTCCAATCAGAAAGGTTTCTCAAGCTGCATCTTAATGACATCACGGCGAAGTTGACGCAAGAAGCGCTCAATGCCTGTCGGTGGTGAGAACTATCGGGTGCATTCGACGAGAACCGGGCGCTTGACGACGAGTGTAGCCAGTTGACCGATTCCAGGCGCGAGGCAGTCGATGTACCGGATGAAAACCGCCGTGTCATCGCCATCCTGGCACTACACCTTCTCGGTGAGAATATCGGCACCGGCGGTGACCGCGTGCTGGTCGAGTTTGCCAAACGATGGCGGCGGTCAGGCAGGGAGGTGGTCGTTGTAGCGCCCGCGACCGCGCCCGCTTCGCTGCAGGAGCAGACCGGAGCGCCGACGCGATTCGTGAAATCAACGCCTTTCGACGGGCGGCCGGGTTTGTTCGCCATACCGTTCGCTTACCTCTTCAGGGCTATCCGGGGCATTCCGATCGTTTCAGGAGTTGGGGCTGACGCTATCTATTCGGGCGGCGATTTCATCTGCAACGTGTTTCCAGGCGTTTGGGCGAAGTCTCGTTCGCCTCAGTGCCCGAGACTAGCCGTGAGCATTCACCATATAAATGCGAATCCCTTTACGCGACGTGGGAATAGCAGGATTGCAAGCATGGTGTCCTATGTTCTGCAACGATTAAGTTTCCGACTCATAAAGCGTCACGCGGACATTATCTTTGTTCTAAATGGAGCCGTTAAGTCGCAGCTTGTCGATCTCGGATTCGACCCGGCCCGCATAGTGATAACCGGCGCCGGCGTAGATCTCGGACGCATCGACCAGGCTGAGACTCCCGCCGAACCGCAATTCGATGCCTGCTTCGCCGGCCGCTTGAATCCAACCAAAGGCATCTTCGATCTGGCCCCAACCTGGCGTAAGGTGGTCGACCAGCTACCTGACGCCAAGCTGCTCGTCATGGGCGGCAGCGACGAATGGCGAGGCGCGCTCAAGTCTGAAATTGCCGGCCAGGGGCTGGAAAAGCACATATCGATTGCCGGCTTTGTGCCGGACGAGGACTACTACTCGTCGATAAAGCGGTGCAGGGTCTTTATCGCACCCAGCTACGAAGAGGGCTTCAACATAGCTCTATGCGAAGCCATGGCGTGTGGACTGCCCGCCGTGACCTACTCACTGCCCGTTTACCGCGAGCTGTTCGGGGACGGGCCGACGCTGGCTCCCACGGGGGATACGGGTGCGACGGCGCGGGAGATCGTGAAGCTGCTGACCGATAAGCAGCATCATTACGAGCGCGCGGCCGCGGCCACAAAGGCCGCACGACGGTACGACTGGGAGCTGGTAGCCTCTACCGCTTTAGCCGCCATCGACTCGAAGGACGTCCAGCCAGTTAGAGCTGGACGCGGCGAATGAGCAAATCCAATTTGCACATTGAAGACCGACTCGGGCGGTTGCTGTCCAAGGTCGGCGACATGTCGTTCCGGCGCCGTGTCTTGACGGTTTGCCAGTACCTAGATCCCGCTCCCGGCGACCTGATTCTTGATGCGGGCTGTGGGGAAGGGTTTATCTCGATCGTGCTCGAAAACGTCTACGGTTGCCGCGTGGTCGGTCTGGACGCCGACCGCGAGATCCTGGGCCAGGGAATATCAAGGAAGAAGGGCGGCGGCGGGAACTCGTGGCTGATCGGCGACGTGACGAAACTGCCTTTCGACGACGCGGTGTTCGACGGCGTTATCTGCAGCGAAGTCCTGGAACACGTGGACGACGACCTGGCTGCCGTACGCGAGCTTGGACGCGTGCTGAAGCCGGGCGGCGCACTGGCGGTTACGGTTCCGTGCCTGAACTATCCCGGCCTATGGGACCCGCTGAACAGGGTCCGGGAATCCCTGGGACTGGGGCACTTCAGCTCGGAAAGCGGGTTCTGGGGGGGCCTTTGGACGTTTCACATACGGCTCTACACGCTCGAAGAGTTGAGGGGCGTAGTGACTCGGAGCGAGGCGTTCGAGATCGATCTCGTCGAGGGACTGACTCGATACTGCTTGCCGTTCAACCACGTGATCCTGTGGACGTTGAAGCAGATGTATATGAGGCTTCCGGCGACGGGGGCGACTCACAAGTCGATGGAAAAATTCGAGTATGACGACTCGGGCGGCTCGTCGTTGCCGGCCAGGCTCGCAGCCTTCGGCCTCAGGGTGTGCCTCGCCATCGACGCATGGAATGACCGCGATCAGAACCCGGAAAAACCGTGCGTGAGCCTAGCGCTGCGAGCTGTAAAAAGGGTCGCCTGACGAGCCGGGTGGGAGACACGGTCACGAGGACGCGGCGTCTTGACGAATGTGTCTGCTGGTTTGAAGGCTGACTTGCTTCTAGTGGGCGTCTAACCGGAGCCGACGCCCGCGTCCGTCAGCTTGGACTTGAGGGTGCGAAGCAGCACGTCCACCTCTTGCTCGGTGTTGAAGGCCGCCGTGGAGATGCGCATCGCCGAGTGTCCCGGTCGGGCTGGCGCGGAGAGCCACTGGAACTTGACGATGACACGGTTCTCGTAAGCTAGCCTCCGGACGACTTCCTTTATCCCGTCGTCACCGAGACCGTCGAAGGCGAGTGTGGTGATTCCGGCCGAGGCTTCCCGCGCCATGGGAGTCAGCAGAGTGACGCCCTTCCAAAGCGAGACCTCTTCCCGGATCAGTGCCGCGAGTCCGCTGACCCTATCCTCGATGGCATCGAGGCCGATCTCGCTGGCCACTCGCGCCGCCTGGCCGAATCCGATGACCGCCGCGTGGTTGTAGGTATTGAACTCAAGGCGCCTGCGCGCGGTGGTCGGCGGTACGGGTGTCCTGGGGTCGTGCCACAGGCTGACGTCGGGCACCAGGTCTGGCCGGAATTCATCGATCCGGTCGGGCGATACCCAGATGAAGCCCGTGCCCCTCGGACCGAGCAGCCACTTGTGTCCCGAACCGACGTAGTAGTCGCATCCAAAATCGGGGACGTTGACGGGGTACGCTCCCACAGACTGGGCGCCATCACCGACGACTAGCACTCCGCGCTGATGAGCAACCTCGGCGGCCTCGCGCAGGGGCAAGCGCCGGCCATCGGGCGAAGTAACCTCGCTGACGATGACCAGTTTCGTTCGGTCCGAAAGCGCCGAAGTCAGGCGTTCGAGAAAGTCGCCGTCGCCTCCTTCGGCGGGAACCGACTGAACGACTACGCCGCGCTGCTCCGCCAGGGCCTGCGCCGCATCGAAACTGCTCAAATGCTCTAGGGACGTGATGCATAGTTCGTCGCCCGCCTGCCATTCGATGCTGCGCAGCACCCTGTGCATGGCCTGGGCGGTGTTGGGAGTTATCGCGAGGTCGGCCACGTCGCAGCGCAGGAGCGATGCAATGTCCGCTCGCGCGGCGTTCTCGCGGTCACCCTGCTCTCGGCTGGTACCGAAGCCGGGAACAGCGTAGGCCAGGCCGATGCGGCTCTCGATGGCCGACTCGTCGGCGACGGTATTGAGAACGCAGTCGAGCGTGGGGCCGTTCATCGCGGTGTTGAAGTACATCACTTCCCGCGTCATCGGCAGTTCGCCCCGCAGCGATTCGAAGGTCATGCCGTCCGGGGCGTTGGCGGCGGACATATTCAACTCCGCCTAGCGGGAGCCTCGCAGGACCGGCCGGTTCTTCAATTCCTCGTTGCGCGATTCGTCGCCGGAATTGCTTCGGCAGTCGGCGGAGATGAACTGAATTGCGTATGCCGGCCTCGGATAGGGGCTCCGATTGGGCTTGGACCTGTGCAGAATCTCGCAGTGGTGCCAGCTCGCGTGTCCAGCGGGCAGCGTTGCCGTCACCGCCTCGGAGTCGTCGGCTTCGAGGTGCTGCAGGATGGTTCCCTGGAACTCGGATCCGTGTTCGACCAGTCCGTTTTTGTGGCTGCCGGGGAGGAACTCCACCGGACTGTTCTCTTCCGTCACGTCCGCGAAGGCAATCCAGCAGGTGACCGATTTGGGCGGATCGAGCCGGAAATAGGCGTTGTCCTGATGCCAGGGAAGCTCGCCACCGTGAAAGGCGGGCTTCAGCAGCGCCTGATCGTTCAGCACCTGAATGTTGGGACCGATCAGAGATTCCGTCACGTCGAGTATGCGCGAGTCATGTAGGAGCGCTTCGAAGGCGGGATCGAGCTTGTAGAGATCGACTATCTGCTGAATCGATGTCTTGTCTTCGCCTTCCTCGCCTGCCCTCAGCTCGATGTGCTGCCGTTTAGACTCCCACGCCGTCCGCGGGTCTTCGAACTCCCCGCTGAAATGCTCGTCGAGCCGCT
Source organism: Chloroflexota bacterium (assembly GCA_026708165.1). Classification (GTDB taxonomy): domain Bacteria; phylum Chloroflexota; class UBA11872; order UBA11872; family VXNJ01; genus JAPOVO01. The sequence goes on from JAPOVO010000469.1 coordinate 4,638, forward strand.
TGCGCAGGTCCCGCACCTCGTCGGCGGAAAGCAGCTCGCCGAACTTCAAGTAACCGTCGCGCTCGTACTGCGCCACCTGCTCTGCAGTCAGTTTCATAGATCTCTCCGAAATCCATCGAATCCATACGTCGGAAGCTCGCTAAACCCGGACCGCGTCGCGAAATTGGGTACTCGCTTCGGGCCTTGAACTAGCCTAGAGCAAGGGCTGCGGAAGTTGAAAGAAATCCCTGTATTTGGCGGGCCGCATGGGGATAGTCCGCGTACTTATCCCGCGGCTTTCCGACTATCAGGCGGTTTCAGGATCCAGCGTCCCTCGCACCAGCGTGCGGTCTCTCATCTCGTTGCCGTCGCGGTCCAGAGTGCCCACGGGCATGTAGCCGATGGCGACGCCCGGCCTGGGGTTTTCGGTGATGTTGGGCTTGGTGTTATGGAGGGTCAGGCAGTGGTGAAGGGAACAGCCTCCGGCGGGCAGCTCGACGGTCACCGGATTGGATACGTCGGCCTGCACTTCCCGCAGCGCCTTGGTTCCCTGAAAGCCGCGCGTGTGCCCGATGATCCCGCTCGTGTGGCTGCCGGGAATGAAGCGCATAGCGCCGTTGTCCTCGGTCACGTCGCCAAGCGCTATCCAGCACGTCACGAGGTTGGACGGTTCGCATAGCCAGTAGGCATTGTCCTGGTGCCATGGGACCTCGCCGCCGTGAAACGGTGGCTTGTAGAGCACCTGGACGGTGAAGACCTGGATATTCGGTCCGATCAGCGGCTCAATCAGGTCGAGGACCTTGGGATGACGTACGAGCTGCCCGAATGCGGGATTCAGGTTGTGGGCATTGAGGATCTGATGGACAAAGTCCCGCGTCTCGCCGTCCGCCTGCTCACGGATGTTGTAAGAGGTCTCCTTGATGAAGAGGTCGGCGTAGTGAGCGAGCAGCTTGTTGACCTCGGGGAGAGTGAGTACGGGGCCGTAGGCCAGATAGCCGTCCCTGTTGAATTGCTCGACCTGTTGGACGGTCAGTCCCATTGCGCTCCTCCTCATTCCGAATTCCGGCTCTTCATCAAAAGATGCAGATGGTACACGCCAGCGCGGTGAAACCCCCTCAGACCGCTAGCGCTTCTCGATGCGCGATCTACCGTGAGCAATAGTACTCACGCATTATCAATTGGATTGACTTTGCTAGTATCGGGCTACTTTTTTCAGCGAAGCAAGCCGGGGGTGGGAGATCGTAGCCAGCCTTAGAACCGCAGTCCGGAAGAGGCACTGGAACCGCCCCGGCATAGAACTCCCCGTCAGCCTGCTTCTGTTTGGTTACTTCGCACTCTTCTTCGCGGTTCCGTTCGGGATAGCCATCGGCATTGCGATGTTCAACTGGGACCTGCTTTCCGAGGCGATATTTGTCGGGGGCGACAACTTCGTCAAGATGTGGAAGGACAAGCTGTTCCTCAACGGCCTTAAGATTTCATTCATCTTCATCGGGATTGAAGTGCCGGCGATCCTGGCTTTAGAGATTCTCTTCGCCGTTCTCTTTTCGAAACTCGGCAGATTCTCGCAGAAGGTCTATCTGACCATCTTCTTTATGCCAGTGATAACACCCTGGCTTGTCGTGATCATGATGTGGGGCTTTATCTTCTACCCAAACGTGGGTCTTCTGTCTGGTTTCGGACAGCTCTTCGGCCTGGACATCGTTTCTCCGCTGGCATTCAGAGATACCGCACTGTACGCGATGATCGTCATGACCATCTGGAAGTTCGTCGGATTTGGAACGGTGATCTTTCTAGTCGGCATCAACGAGGTGCCGGCGGTTCAGTATGAAGCTGCGATCATCGATGGAGCGGGCCCGTGGGCCCAGTTTCGCCATATCACGCTGCCCCTCATCAGGCCCATTCTGCTTGGAATGTCCATCGTGAGCTTCATCGGAGCCCTGCAGATCTTCGAGCCGTTCTTCATCATGACGCGGGGCGGACCGATCGACGCCACTCGCACGTTTTCGCTTTATCTGTACCAGCAGGCGTTTGACCAGCTTCGCTTCGGCTATTCGTCGGCCATGGCGTTCTTCATGTTCATTCTCTTGCTTGGCATTTCAGTCATTCAGCTGGTGGTGGTGAGGTCTAGATGGGAGTACTGAGGACCAACTCGGAGTCGTTACCGGCGGCGGAGCCCGGCGGTCGCGTGAGCCAGTCCACCTTTTACAGCAGGACGCGGCGGAGGATCGGCTATTGGGCCATTCTCATCGGCCTGATCCCGGGCGCGGCGATAATGTTCATACCGTTCTTCTGGATGTACATATCGTCGTTCAAGACACCGAAGGAAATCCTCCAACCGAGCATCACGTGGTTACCGAAGACCTTTTACACGGCGGGCTACGTCGAAACATGGCAAGAGGCGACCATCTTGCAGGGCTATGGAAACAGCCTGCTGATCGCCGGGGTTACGACGATTCTGGCGGTCTTTACGAGCGCGGTTTGCGGCTATGTATTTGCCAAGAAGGAATTCGCGGGCAAGAACCTCCTGTTCATCTTCGTCCTCAGCACGATCATGGTGCCGTTTTTCATGCTGTTCATCCCGTCCTTTGTCCTTTACTTCAAGCTCGGCCTGAAGAACACTTATCTGGGACTCATTCTCCCCGGGGTGTTTACACCCTTCGGAATCCTCATAACCCGGCAGTTCCTGCACTCGGTGCCGAATGAACTGCTGGACGCGGCCCGCGCCGACGGCGCCGGGGACATTCGTATCCTGTGGCACATCATCATCCCCCTCAGCAGATCGGTGCTCTCAGCAATCGCGATCCTTTCATTCCTGGGAACATTCAACGACTTTCTGTGGCCCTTGGTCATGATCGACGACAGGCACATGTTCACTCTGCCGCTGGTGCTGAGGCTCATTACCGGGCGCCAAGCGACGAGAGAAGACCAGGTCCTCGCGGCGGCGGTGATGAGCATCACCCCAATCCTGATCTTCTTCATCATTTTCCAGCGGCACATAATCAGGGGAATCGCCCTGACGGGACTAAAGGGCTAGAGAGTTCCCCAAGCCTCGGTAGGACTCCGCGATGAAGCCGCGGCGCCATGCTCCGCAAAGCGCCGCGCGGACGTACAGACTCGCCACGCCGGACTCGATCGGGCGTCCAGAGGCCTGACGCCCAAGCATATAGTCAGCCGATGGGGACTCCCGCTTGCTCGGGGATGATCGCAGGGCCGTGCGGAACGCCTAGGCCTCGCTGCCCTCCAGGATCGCCGATGGGAAAAAATGAGGGGGCGCGACCTGAATCGCACCCCCTCGCGTTTTGGCTGTAGCGCCTAGTTTCCGGCCTGTATCCGCGCGACGGCTTCCTTTTCGCCCGCGTTGACGCGGTTGGTGAGATCGTCGGCCATTTGCTCGATGGACTTATGGCCCTGATCCGCCACGTCCTGGATAGCCTTGCCAATGAAGTTGTTTTCCAGGTGGTTAATGTGGAAGGGCGGGTACCGGACCGCCGGCCATACGGTGTTGGGCATCATCTTGGCGGACGCCCAGCCGAACTTACTCTCGAGGTAGGCGGGAAGCTCGTAAACCTGCCGGACGGTCTGTGAGCCCGAATAGAACTGGCCGAACTGCGCCATGTTCTCGGGCTGCCACATGTGGCGCATGAACTCGAAGGCCGCGTCCAGTTTCTCGTCCTTGACGAACTTGGGAACCGTCAAGCTTCCTGTGGAGGACGTCTGATAGAGCAGTTCGTTGGCGCCCGGAAACGCGGGTACGGCAAAAGGCTCGGCATGAAGCTCGGGATCGAGTCCGGCGTAGACCGAAACCATGAACAACCCGGACGTCTCGAAAACGGACGATTTCTTGATTAGAGCAGGCGTGGCGTTCTCCTGAGAGACTAGGGAGGTGTACCTGTTGTACAGTTCGACGAAGAACTGAAGCGACTCACGCGCCTCTGGGATGTTGAAGTCGAAGGTGTTGGTTTCGACGTCGTAGTAAGTGCCGCCGCGCTGCATGATGTATGACTGAGCCCAATGGCCCAGGAAGGCGGACGAGAGGTGTATCCCGTTGCGGGTGATCTTGTCGCCTTCCTTCTGCAGAGTCCTGGCCATGATGGCTTCGAAGCCGTCCCAAGTCTCAAAGGAGGCGTCAAGGTCGGAGATGCCGGCTTCTTCGATGGCCGCGACATCGGCGACTACGACCGGGCCGCGGATTCCGTTAATCAACGGGATAACGTAAAACTGACCGTCACTGGACCACACCGCGTCGAGCGAGCGGGAGAAGAAAATCGACTGCAACTCCGCTCTCGTCATGAGGTTGGGCGTGAGGGGGTGCAGCACCTTGGTCACGTCGATTGGATACCACCAGTCGGTGTAGGTGTAGACGACTTCACTCGCCGTCCCGGCGACAATTGAGGGGTAGAACTTGCTCAGCAGGTCGCCATACGGGATGGGCGTCATCTCCACGGTGTAGTGCGGAAATTGCGCCTGGAAGTTCGCGATGGCGTTGTCCATGGCGGCAACGCCGTCTTTCCATTCCTGCATCCACAGACCGATCTTGGCCGCTCTTATCTTTGGAGCCTCGACCTCGACGGTAACGACCTTCTCGACTACTCTTTCTTTTTCAACGACCTTCTCGACTTCGACTGCTTTTTCGACGATCTGGGTAACGACCCTCTCGACTTCGACCGCCTTCTCGACGACCTGGGTGACGACCCTCTCGACCTCGACCGGCACTTCCTCCTTGACGACCTTGACGACTTCCCTCTCGACGATCTGGGTCTCGCCGCAGCCGGCCAGCGCGGCCAGTCCGACCCCGCCGCCCGCAAGAGCCATCGTGCGTAGAATCTGGCGCCGATTTCTGTTAATTGCCATTTCTTCGCTGCTCCTCCCGCAATGCCCGCACTAATCCAGGCGGGCCCGTTCATGGCTTGTAAATTACGCGTGTAGTTAGTTTGTGTCAATTACCTAAATACGGGCCGACGCTTGATCTTGCAGAACAGCTAGGGGCGAAGGCAGCTTGGCAAGCCGCCGTACACTGTTATCACTGGACGCTACTTGGCCAGTGGCGATTCTCGGAGAGCAGAAACATGCAGTCAGTTGCCCGGCCGGGGCGCGACATGTTCACCGGGGTCGTCTTGCTCGGATTGCTGCTAATGTTTCTCGCTGGGTGCTCACCCGATGACGAGCGCGCAGGCGCGTGCGTGGAGGATGGGCGGGTCCTCAACGTGGGCTTTTATGCTTTCTTCGCGCCCGTCAGCCAAAGCGCCGACGAGAATCCTGACTCCGACGGCTTCAATACGCATTTGGGCTACGAGGCCGATCTGCTGGCCGCGCTGGGGGCGAG
>JAPOVO010000122.1 GCA_026708165.1 Chloroflexota bacterium
GAAGGAAGCACACCCCCCGTCGCCGATGGTGCCCGCCGTCCGCGTCCCGTAAGTCGCGAACGGGGCCTGACACACGTCCTCAATCAACAGGACGTCGTGTTTTCGCGCCAGCTCCACGATCGGATCCATGTCACACACATGACCGTACATGTGCACGGCAATGATGGCTTTCGTGCGCGGGGTTATGACCTTTTCGATCTCTTTGGCAGTTATCAGCCCCGTCCTCACGTCCACATCCGGGAAAACGGCCTTCGCGCCCTGCACGAAGATGCCCTTCACTGACCCGTAATCCGTTATGGGGCTTGCGATCACCTCGTCGCCGGGCCCTACGCCTATCGCGGCGAGGACGGCGTGCAGCGCGTCGGTGCAGTTCGACAGAGCCACCGCATGCTTCGTGCCCATCGCCTGAGCGAACGCTCGCTCGTATTCCCCGATCATGTCGAGAGTGAACCCGCTATCGAGCAGCCTCGCGACGTTCTCCTTGGCGCCCGGCGCTATGGCTCGCGGAAACACGAGGGGAATCGGGTCGCTGGCATCACGCACCGGTTCTCCGCCGTGGATGGCAAGCTCGCCTGATCGGACCTCGGTAATAGCCACTTCTTCACTCCCACGGCCCCAGGAACATCAGGGCCCAACCTCACCCGGAAACTTCCAACGATCCCCGAAAGTCTAGCCCGCCGTCAAATCGAGGGAGGATCGGCGGCCCAGGATTCCATGCACCCTGAGCCTGTCGAAGGGCGCACGGAGCATGCTCTCCTCCCCGACGGCGAGGAGCGTAAATCGAAAATGGAACCAGGTCGAGAATCTAGGATGCTACGCGCTCAGCCCCTCCGCGACCTTCGCTATCGCGGCGGCCATGTCCCTGATATCGTCCTCCGAGTACGCTTCGTTCAGCGACACGCCCACCATCCGCCCCATCATTTCTTCGGTGACCGGGCACGCTCCTTCGGCGTAGTTAAACTCGTGGTCGGTGAACTCGCTCGTAAACGGGAAGTGCGAATCGCCGAAATAGTTCTTCTCGCGGAGCGCCTGCGAGCACAGGTAGATCGGCCTGCCGATGTAAGCCTGCGTGCTCGCCACGCCCTCCGCAATCAAAGCCCTCGCGAACTCCAGCGCGTCGAAGCCGGGCGTCCGAAGCGGATACGTCCAATATCCGTGCTCCGAGCCGGGCGTTACCGCTACCGGTTCGAGTCCGGGAATGCCGCTTATCAGGCTGGTGAGCAGCTCGCCAAGCTCCTGCCTGCGCAAGACGACGCCGCGCAGCTTCGGGATCTGCGCCAGGCCCACCGCCGCGGTCAGCTCGTTCATGCGGTAGGTTGGAGCCAGGAAATCGTATTCGCGGTGACCGACTTCGGTGGAGACGACCGCCTTGTTCATGAACAGCCTCATCCGCTCGGCGTAGGCGTCGTTTTCGGTAATCGTCATGCCGCCGTCGCCGGTCGTCATGAACTTACTCTGCTGCAGGCTGAAACAGCCTATATCTCCATAGGTCCCAATGTACCGCCCGTTGAGCTTGATCGCATGGGACTGGCTGCAATCCTCGATGAGGGTCACGCCGTGCCGCTTGGCCACGTCCGCCATGGCGGCGATGTCGGCGGCGTTTCCGAAGAGGTGCACGACGACTATGGCGCGGGTGCGACTGGTGATCTTACTCTCGACATCGGCCGGGTCCATGTTGAACGTTGCCGGGTCGATGTCGGCGAAAACCGGAATCGCCGTTTGCAGCATTATCGCGGTGATGGTCCCCACGTCGGTTATGGGCGCCGTGATGATTTCGTCGCCTGGATCGGGATCTATCGCTCCGATGGCTACGTGAAGCGCCGCCGATCCCGAAGTGGAGCTGACAGCGTGTTTCGCCCCATAGAACTCCGCGAACTCACGCTCGAACCTCTCCACGAAGCTGCCCATGTACAGACTCTGCGTACGCAGCGCGGCTACTACCAGCCGCTCCTCCTCTGCCCCGAACGGCTCTCGGTTGGGAAACGGCTGCTTTCTTACCGGCTCTCCGCCGTGAATCGCGAGTTTCGACATCAAGCTATCCCCCTCCCCGCGGCGGACTGACGCCGCCGGATCGAGCACCGTTACCAGCGACGGCCGGACCAGGCCCAGCCGCGCCCCGCAAAGCATAAACGGCGCTTCGCGGCATCTCGAAATCGGACATCCAGTTGGCTGTTACCGACCTCGGCAAGCCCCACTAGCGCAACAATTCGCGATGTGTGCTATCAATGGGCGCGAAATAGGGCGGCGGAGACGGTCGGCGCACGGATTTGGAGGAGTAGGGTGGTTACCAGTTCGGTCGCATCGGGCAAGCTGGCGGTTGAGGGCGGAACACCTGTGCGGGGGCCCGACAATCCATTCACCAGGAACTCCCCGCGCGAAATGGGTCCCAAGGCCCTCGACCTCGTAAAGAAGGTGCTCGACAGCGGTTGGACCTACAGCATGGTCGCCGACTTCGAGCAGGTCTTCGCCGAGGCCTGCGGGACCGATTACGCCGTGGGCGTCTCCAACTGCACCGCGGCCAATCACGCGGTTCTCGGCGCGCTCGGAATCGGACCGGGCGACGAGGTGGTCGTCAGCGCAATTTCCGACTACGGGTCGATTGCCGGAATCGGCTACCAGGGCGCCAAGATCGCGTTTTCGGACGTCGACGAGCATACCGGCAAAACCACGGCGGAAGAGATGGAAAAGGTCATTACGCCTCGCACGAAGGCCATAATCGCCGTGCACTTCTACGGTCAGATGTGCGAGATGGACCCCATCGTCGAGCTTGGCCGCAAACACGGCGTGCCCGTCATCGAAGACGTGGCCCAGACGACGCTCGGCCACTACAAGGGCAAGACGGCGGGAAGCATCGGCGATATCGGCACCTTCTCGTTCAACTCCAGCAAGCTGCTCTCCACCAACACCGGCGGAGCGGTCACGACCGACAACCAAGAGCTGGCCGAAGCGGTGCGGCGGTTTGCCGTCGACCGCGGAGCCATCTATCTCGTCAACCAGATAGGCGCGGCCCGCTATCATCCCGGCCCCGGCTACAACTACCGCATGGGAGAGTTGGAAGCGGCGGTCGCCATTGCCAATCTCGAAACTCTGCCGGCGCAGAACGAGCGGCGTATCGAGCGCGGCGAGAAGCTCTCGGCGGAGCTCGCCAAGATCGACGGGCTGACACCTCCGCGGGTCAGCGAGCCAGGCTCACACCTCTACTGGATGTACCACGTTCAGTTCGACCGCGAGAAGTTCCGGGTCGGCATGGACGAGATAGAGCTGGCGATCAAGGCGGAAGGACTCGACGGGATGTTCCCGATGTACTACCTCATCCCGCACAGTCACCATTTCCTCGAAAATCGAGAGCAGGACCTCGCGCGGCTGGTCAACGCACGCTCGCACGTGGAAACCACGTTCCGGTTTAGCTGGACCTACCGGATGACCGACTCCGACATCACCGACATCGCCGAGGTGTTCGCCAAGGTCACCGACGCCTACCGAGCATAGGAATCTCGCCTAGCGGCGTTTGCGCTTGGGAGGCAGGCTCTCGGCGAACTCCAACCCGCGTTCGATCCACGATCGCAGGCCGGCGTCATCCGATACGCTGGGGGGGGGGGGCGGCCGGTCCCCCTCCACCGGTCGACGGGGACCGGTTTCAATGGGATCGGCCCCGCCGCTATCGACAAGCTCGGTTACCGCGTTCTTGCCGACCCGCATGTTCACACGGTCGCCCCAGACTCCGGCGAACATCTGCGCGTTGGAGTCCGCGAACCACGCGGCAGTGCCGAACATCAGCCTTTTCCTGGCGGGCAGGGCGGCTAGCAGACCTTCCATTCGCTGGAGCAAGTCGGGATCCGGCTTTGGCATTGAAGGCATTGTCATCTCCCTGCGTGGTGATCGCGTAAGGCCCATCTCGAATGGCAGGGCCCTTCTGGTGTCTTCCCCGATTATGTCCCACTCGGACGCGAGCGCCCCGACTCTCAGGAAACTCTCGCCGTTTGATGGTATGTTGAACAGGATTCTGCGGGAAGCCGTTTGAGGGGTGGCGTGACGACATGACGAAGGCAGCCAGCATTTCCGATATCAAGACCGACGCGCGCCGTGTATATCGGGAAGACGGATTCTTCCTGTGCGACTGGCCGGTGGTGTCGGCTGAAGTAATCGCCAACGCCGTGCACGGCATGGACGAGGTACGCGCCGGCCGCTACGAGACCGGCGTGCCCCTTCACACGTCGAAGTGGAATCCGGGCGACGATCCCAACTTGCTCTGCAAGATGGAAATGACCCAGCGGCAGAATCTTGCGATCAGGGAGTTGGTGAGCCAAAGCTCGATTGGAGAATGGGCGGCGGCGGTAACCGGCGCCGGCATCGTCCAGGTGTGGTGGGTGCAGCTTCTCTACAAACCGCCTTCCGCCAAGCCGACCGACGGAATAACCAACGTAGGCTGGCACCAGGACCGCCAGTACTGGGGAGCCTGGGAAGACGACAGTGAGCTGCTGACCGCCTGGGTGGCTCTAAGCGACGTTACCGCCGAGGCCGGTCCGATGCGCTACGTTCGTGGCTCTCACCAGTGGGGAGAGCGGGACGAGGGCGACTTTCACGGCTCCGACCACGACGCCCAGCGGGCAAGCTACGAGCTTCCGGAAGGCGCGGAGTGGAACGAAGTCGAGGCGATATTGCCGCCCGGCGGCATAGCCCTCCACGGCAACTTCACCTTGCACGCCAGCGGCCCCAACCTGACCGACAAACCCCGCCGCAGCTTCGCCATTCACATGCGGACCGAGCGCTCCCGCCCGAAGCAGGGACGCCGCGAACGCCTGACAGCATTCATCGACGACGAGGTGATTTGCCCGATCATCTATCAGGAAGAAGGCGCGGTCCTACCGCGATAATTGGCCTTCCGTTCGTCCTGAGCTCCCCGACGGAGCAAAGGGCCACTGAGCTATGGGAAGACCTTCTCACGCGCGTGGTTCGATGAAGCCTGTCCTGACCGAAGTCGAAGGACTCACCCCGCACGGCCTGATTCCAACATCAGGGCGGATGTCTCTCAAACACGCTCGCGCTAGGTGGCCTCCGCCTCCCGTCGCGCACGGTCCAGGGCCTGATAGCAGCGCTCGGCCGTGGCCCACGGGTCATAGCCCTCCAGCGTCGATAGCTGCATGCTGACCTCTACGTAAACCGGGACCTTCAGACCCGCCCCGGATACGGCCTTCATGTACTCGGTCAGGTCCATGTCGCCGTCGCCCGGCAGTTGATAGCGGACGTTGCCGTTCTCGATGTAACCGTCCTTCACATGGGTGTGGGCGGAATAGGGGAGGCACACGTCGATGCTGTGCTGAAGGTCGATACCCTGGCAGACGAAGTGGCTGATATCGAGGTTGAGTTTCAGGTGATCGTGGCGAGTCTGCTCCATCAGCCACTCGGCCTTTTCAGGCGTATCGAACACGCTGATCGCGTGAGGCTCGGCCGCCACGATCACGTTGTATTCTGCGGCGAGGTCGGCCACTTCCAGAAACCCGTCGCGAATCGCCCCCTTTCCTTCCTCCCAGGGCGGCTCGGGATGACCGAGCGTGGTCGTAACAACGGCGGGTTGATCGTCGAAGTTGACGTCGGCCGCCATCTGGAACGTCTGGCTCGCGCGATCGAGCATCGCCGTCCGATCATCCGCTTCGGCGCAGATAGGCAGGTCATCCATGAGCGGCGGCGGCGGGAATCCCAGCTCCTGGAACACCGCGACCAGCCGCCTGCGCGAAGCCTCGCCGAACCGATCCGCCGAGGTCGACCACTCGGACCGCACGCAAATCTCCATGGCCGTGTAGCCGATGTCGCGAACCCTCGGCAAGGACTCGAATACATCGAGGCCCTGCATACCGTATGTGCTGTAGCCGAGTTCAATCACGCGTCAATTCTAGTGACATCGAGCCGTTAAGTCGCGTTTTCGACAACGTTGGACGAGTCATGGAAGCCGCTATGCGGATATGCTCAGCACGGGCGACGATGTCGGATGAGGCCGGGAACTCTCCGGGGAGGATTAGGACGTGGCATTTCGAATGGCGCTCGCCGGCTGCGGCGGCATGGGACTTCGGCACGTTTACGGAATGGCGGAGGCCGCAAAAGCGTTCGGATCGCTGGATCTGGTCGCGGTGTGCGACAGACATCACGCCGCCGCCGCTCATGTCGCCAGCGAGGCGAAGGGCTTGTTCGGCCGGGAGCCGGTTGTTTACACCGACTTCCGCGAAATGCTCGACGACGCAGACGGCATCGACGCCTTGGACATCGTTACCGACACCCGAATGCACCACGAGTTTGCCGTGGGCGCGCTCGACGCGGGAATCCACGTCTTCGTCGAGAAGCCGATGGGACTCACCATCAAGGCCTGCACGCTCATGGAACAAGCCGCCGACCGCTCCGGCAATACACTCGCGATTGCCGAAAACTACCGCCGCGACCCGATGAACCGGCTCGCCAAGGCGCTGATCGATGGGGGAGCCATCGGCAAACCCCACTTCATGGTCGACATTGGCATCGGCGGCGGAGACGACCTCTTGCACGATACCGGCTGGCGCGCGATAAAGCACCGGGCGGGCAGCATGATCCTGGAACGCGGCGTCCACAACAGCGACCTCGTCTATTACTTCATGGGCGACGTGGAAACCGTCTACGCGGCCACCGACATATTTCAGCCCATCAGACGCCGTGGCGTCCGCTCCGAAGGCCTGAGCCAGTTCTACAAGCACCGCGTCGAAGATGAGTTCGTCGGCATGGATAAGGTGGTCAGCGACGCCGAGGACACCGCGTTCGCCGTGCTCAGGTTTACCTCCGGCGCGTCGGGTCAGATGTCGATGAGCACCGCCGCTCCCGGTCATTCCATAGACACGTCCACCGTGCACGGCAGCGAGGGCGCCATAGCGCTTCCGCCCAGCCGCACCGGCATCGGGCCGAAGGTCATGCTGCCGGGCCGCGAGCACGCCATCGAGGGGAACTCCCTTCTCGACATGGTGCCTGATTGGGAGATGGACGACATCACCGCGCGGCTCTGGCCGGGGCCGCGGCGCATCGCGTCGTACGACATGGAGTTTTGGCAAATCGACCGCAAGACAATCGCGGTCGAGCTGCAAGACTTCCTGCAAGCCGTCGAGTCCGGCGGGACGCCCGAAGTCGGAGCCGAGATGGGAATGAAAGCCCTGGCGCTCTCCTACGCGATGTTGGAATCCGGACTGCTCGGCGCGCCTGTGACCATCGCAGACCTGCTAAACGGGTCGGTCAGCGCCTACCAGGCCGAAAGCAACGCCGCGGTCGGGCTGTAGAAGATGAGCCTCAGATCAGCCAAGAGCCTTCTCGCGCAGCCGCTTAAGCGTAGAAGTAGCCGCGCTGAAAGCTGTTGAGCACCTCGACCCCGTCTTCAGTCACGTGGCACAGGTCTGCTATGGGGTTGACTAGGATGTTGGTGCCAGGCACCCCTAGGCACGTATGCAGCACGAAGACGTTCCCAGGCTCCAGAACCCTGTCGCTACCCTCCATCAGGAACGGCTCTTCAGAGTAGTCGAGCCCCTGGCCGTGGCCGATGCGTCCGCCCTGAATCTCGTATCCGAGCCTTTCGGCGGCCCGGTTGGACATGTCCAGCATTTCGGATACCACGAGTCCCGGCCGAATGGCCGCCAAGACCTCGTCCTGGACCGCCATGTTCGCATCGCAGATCGCCCGCGCCGAGTTTCCGAACGTCGGTCCGATGGTCCCGCTGCGGTCGGACTGAATCCAGTAGCCCTTGTAGACGACGTATGCGTTCACGTTTATGTAGTCGCCGGCGCGCAACGGCTGATCGAGAGGCTTGAGCGAAAGGTGGCCCCGGTCCAGCTCGCCGTTCGGCGCCCAGTGGATGCAGTGATAGACCAGATCGCCGCCGTCGGCGCGGGCCGACCGGTCGAGCTCGGCCATTAGCTCGTACGCGAGCATTCCCTCTTCCAGAACTTCCACCATAGTCTCGTAGGCCCGGTCCGAAATCGCGGCCACCTTGCGAAGCAGGCTTATTTCGCCCGGAGTCTTGACCGAGCGAAGCTCGGCGACAATGTCGATGGTGTCGGCGATACCCTCCGGAATCGACGCTTCGATGTCTCGATACAGAGCCGCCGACATCGCCTCCATGCCCGAAATCGCGACTGGCCGACCCGACGATCCGGTCGCATTCAGGATCTGGTAAGCCTCCTGGCCGAACGTATTGATGGACGTCCCGCCTCGGCGCGAGGCGTCGTCGGTGTACGCGGCCGATATTGCCCTGGGGTCGGGCGAGGCGACCATGCGGATGTCCTCCATCCACGAGACTGGCTCGATCTGGTCCAGCATGTAGTCCACGCCGGCGATCAGGAAGACCGCCTCGCCGTTCCTGGGAACGAGCACCATCGTGTCCGTATTCCTGTCCAGGCTAACCCAGGTGGTCAGATATCCCACGTGTCCGGTCTGGCTCCACTGGTGGACAGGCGGCTGGGAGTAGACCACCACGCCGGACAGATCGTTCTCGACGCAAAACCGGCGCACCCGCTCAATGCGGTTGGAAAACTCCGATTTCGGAACCTCGTGCAGGGTCTTGTCCCACATGGGCATCACAGCCGCTACTGCCATTCGCGTCCCCCTCCTCCCGTCTGGCACCACGCAAGTTCAAGCTACGAGCTGAGAATAAAGCACATCGAGGCGAGACCGCTTTGCTTGTCGGTTGCAAATGTCCGACCGGCAACCATTTCGTGACCTTCAAACACGTAGTCCATCACGGGCGAGCGCGGATCCGGAATGTGGTCCTGGAAGAGACTTGAGCGCAGGGCCTATGTTGGCCGACTACGCAGCCCAAACGGCGCGGCCACGAGCAGTGTTGTGACCAGCACGATGAGAGTTATGGCCACAGTCATATCGATTACCAACACCGGCCAGCGCCAGTCCGACGTCATGAGGTCCCAAATCGCCTGAAACTTGCTCCGCGTCGGCTCGGGGGCGCCGTAGGCTACGAATTCTAGATCCTGGTCCGGCCACGTGAGCGCGCCGTTCACCCACAACCTCCCGGGCTCATACCGGTCAGTTTGTGTCGCGCCAAGCCTTAGATCGGCGCCACGCCCGACATTAGCCGCCACCCACACGGCCACCTTTGTGCCTTCCGGCACGGCCAGCTGTGGGAACAGTTCGACATCTCTCCATACGGGACTGCTTTCAGCAGGAACTTCTACGACCCCCTCCGCGAGTATTGCTTCCTCGTTCCCCATTTCCGTCACGCGAACCCCCACATTCCCTTCCCGTGGAGGCCGGCTGGCAAAGCGAAGCCTGAAGCTCCCGATTGGATACGCGGGCATACGAAATTCCTGCATCACCGCTTCCCCATCGCGGAGCGTCAACTCGAATGTATCTACGTGATCCGCCTGAGGGTCGACGACTGGCGGGCGAAATACCAGGGCGACGCAAAGGCTGCCCAGGATCACAACGACCGCCGCGGCGGTGCTCACAGCTTGAACGAATGGACGCTGTCCGCGAAACAGGCTGATTGATGATCGAGACTGCGTTTCGTTTTGGAGAGCCAGCGCCGTACCTAGGGCCATGAGCAACGTACCACTGAACTCCAGAGTCTCCTCGATCACGATCTCCATCGTGTCAGCCCGACCAACGAAGACGAGCGGGAGAATCAGCTCATGAAGGACCGCCAGCAGCCAGGAGACCAAGCCCAGGATGAGGAGGCCGCGAACTATACGGACGCGCAGTCCCTTGTAGACAAATGTCCCAACGGCGATAGCGAAGATGACTATCAGCGGACTCATCAAGAGCACCCAGATGGACGTTCCCAGGGTGTCGACCAACCTCGCGCCGAAAACAGATCGCTCCGCGGCGCTCAGGCCTGTCATCTGGAAGTCGGACAGGTCGTGCCAAGTTGGGTAAGCGGCCGCAAC
>JAPOVO010000255.1 GCA_026708165.1 Chloroflexota bacterium
ATGTCACTCCGTTACACATGTTCACCCCGTCGGAACCTGGAGTCTACATAGTGCGTGCGGTCGCGGACGGTGAGCAGCTATTCGAGCGCGCGGTACGGGTGGAGCCGGTCGAGTCGGTGCCATTTGAAGGCAGCGCGGACGGCATGCTGGCCAGCCTCACCTTGCGGACGCCTGCCAGCTTTGACGCAGTTCCCGGCGAGCGTATGCCGCTGCACGTGGACGCGCTCAACATCGGTCACAAGAGCTGGGGGCACGAGGCCCCTATGCGCTTGGGGTGGCGCTGGTGGTTGATCGATGAAAATGGTACTGAGATCGAGCAGCCTAAATACGAGGGACGCGTTATACACGAAGGCCATGTGTTCTACGAAACTCCGCCGGGACGAGGGTACGCGTTCGCCGGGCAGCTGCGGGCACCCGACGAGCCAGGGCGGTACGTCGTGCGTATCTCGATGCCGGTGGAGCTGGTGGCGTGGTTCAGCATCGATCCAGTCGAGATAGAAGTCGTGGTTACGCCGTCGTGATCTGTCACCGGTTGCATGAACCTCCGGTTCATTTCTCCAACTGCGCGCGACAAGCGACAACAGCCTATGAGGCTTGGTTGTCGACGAGAATCGTCAGTTGGAACATCGACAAACGGCCCGGCGGTCGAGATTGTCGCAGCCTATGTTTCCGGCTCCTAACAACTCATAGGGTGGAGTTGAGCCGGGATCGGTTCCTGATGTGGTGCTCGTGCCGCTGGCTGCCCCTATCCCTGTCTCCGGGGTCGACCTCTGCGCTCCGGACCAGTCCCGTCGAGCAGGCTCGCTTACGACGACGGTACTGGCCGGCACGTCTAAGGCTTCGGCATGCGGTAGCCGACGCGGGGCTCGGCGAAGATGTACTGCGGGCTGGCGGCGTCGTCGCCCAGCTTGCGGCGAAGCTTCTTCAGATGCGTGCGCAGCGTGCGCACGTCGCCGGGCTTCTCCGGGTTCCAGCCGCGGTAGAGCAGTTGGTTGTGAGTGACCACGCGGCCGGCGTTGACGGACAGTTCGAAGAGCAGGTTGTACTCGGTGGGCGTCAGATGCACCGGGCGGCCGGCCACGCTGACCTTGCGTTCGGCGTAGTCGACGGTCAGGTCGCCGAGCACGTAGGGTTCGGGCGGTCCATGCTGGTAAGGCTGCATGCGCCTGCGCAGGGCGGCCCTGATCCTGGCGAGCAGCTCGGTGGGCGAGAAGGGCTTGACGATGTAGTCGGCGGCGCCGGCGTCGAAGGCTCTGGCGACGACGTGGTCGGCGCCGTAGGCGGAGATGAAGACGACCGGCAGGTCGGCGACGCGGAGGATGTCACTCATAAGCTCGATGTCGTCGGAGCCGGGCAGCAGCAGGTCGAGCAGCGCGAGGTGGGGACGGTGCTCTTGAACGAGCGGAAGCGCCTCGCCGGGATCGGTGCTGACAACGGGCCGGTAGCCGGCCTCGGAGAGCGCCAGGCGGACGTACCTGAGCAGCTGCGGGTCGTCGTCGATCACGAGGATGCACTCGCCGTCTGCGGACTCCCGGCGCCAGCGGTTGGAGGGCGTGGTGAGCACCGCCGTGCTCTCCTCGATCGCCGGGATCGAGAAGGAGAAGCAGGCGCCCATGCCCGGCCCGTCGCTCTGCGCCCAGATGCGTCCGCCGTGCGCCTCGACGATGCCCTTGCAGATGGCCAGGCCGAGGCCGGTGTCGTCCTCGGAAACGGAGGCGGCGAACTTGCGAAACAGCTGCGGCAGTCGCTCGCCAGCAATGCCCCTGCCGTCGTCGGCGACGGATATCTCGACGTGAAGGCCCCGCGACACGGCACCGACGCGGATGGTCGACGACTGCGGCGAATGCCTGGCGGCGTTGGCGAGCAGGTTGCCGATGACCTGGACGATGCGGCGCCCGTCGGCCATCACGAGCGGCAAGTCCGGGGCGAGGTCGATCTCGAGGTTGTGCCTGCCGCCGCCTGTGAGGAAGGTGCTCCGGGCCCGGTCGACGAGCAGCGCCACGTCGGCGGGTTCGGGGCTGACGGGGAGGGCGCCGGTCTCGATGCGGGCGACGTCGAGCAGGTCGCCGATGAGCTCGCGCATCCGGTCGGCCTGCTCGACGATGATGCGGAAGAACTGGCGCATCTCGGTCGGATCGAGGTCGGGAGCGGTGTCAAGGAGGGTGGCCGCCGAGCCCTTGATGGATGTCAGCGGGGTGCGCAGCTCGTGGCTGACCATCGCCAGGAACTCGGCCCGCAAGCGCTCCTGCTCCTCCAGCGGACCCATGTCCTGCATGGTTACGACGTAGGACTCGACTTCTCCCTCATCGGAACGGATTGGGGTGGCGTTCATCAGGGCAGTGACGCTCCGCCCGTCGGGCACCCGCACGACGATCTCCTCGGCGCGCACCGTCTCGCCCGTGCTCAGCGCCTGCGCCAGGGTGAACTCTTGTAGTGAAATCTCCCTGCCGTCGGCGCGGCGGAAGGTCAACACCTCCAGGAGCTGCTCGGCCGGCTGGTCGGGGGCGGTCAGGCTGCTGAAGATGCGCCTGGCCTCGCGGTTGAGCGAGGCCGCGACACCGGTCTTGGCGTCGAAGACCACCACGCCCACCGGCGAGGTGTTGACCAGGGTCTCCAGGTCGGCCCTGGCCTGCCGCTCCTCCCGGTGCACCCGAGCGTTGGCGATGACCAGCGCCGCCTGCGAGGCGAACATCACCAGGGTCTCCTGGTCGGCCAAGCTGAACTCTTCCCCACCGTCATCCTTCTGCCCCACGAAGACGTGGCCCACCCGGGCGCCCCGGTGGAACATGGGCGCCGCCAGGGCGGATAGGACCCCCACCGGCAGGGGGATGGTGAAGTCGCTGAAGCCCAGGCCCCTCATGTGCTCCGTCAGGTCGGGGACCCTCATGGGTTCGGATAATCCGGTCAGCGCCTGGAATACTCGCAACCCCTCCGGCATCAGCCAGACCACCTCGGACTCCTCCGGCGTCAACCCCGATGACAGGAAGTCCTGGGGCAGGCCCTCATCGTCCAGCAGGGTCATCACCCCGTAGCGGGCGCCGGTCAGGGACCGGGCGGAGTCCAAGACTCCCTGGAGCACCTGCTCGAAGTCCAGGCTCTCGTTGATGCGCAGGCTGGCCTCGCTGAGGCGGGACAAGCGCTCGCGCAGGGACTCGTTCTCGCGCAGCAGGTCGTCGGGGCTTCTCAACATCGCACCCCCTTATCGGACTGCGGTCGGCTCTCGATCCGGCATGGCCGGGGCAGATTATAGAGAGAACGTCAAAAGATCACTACAAGATCATCGACAACGGCCAAAGCTCATCGGCAGTTCATCACTGACCACCCATACGCGGTGATAGCCTCATCCGAGGGCGGGGTAGAGCCTCCCTGGTGCCTCGACATCACTTGACCAGCTAGGCCGCCCCGCCTTTTCAGAATGGAGCACCATGCGGGAGCAGCAAGTGGGCGACACGTCCGACTCTGGCGGTATGAGTACGAATGCGCTCATCCTCCACCTGCGCCGCCAGCGACGCCTGCACCGGCTCCTGCTGAGAGTGCTTCGGGACTATCGGGAGCGTCGCGAGGAACTGGACCTCCAGGCCTCCATAGCTTCATTTACACGTCCAGCGAGCCGTGCCTGTCGACGATGACGGAGAGCGTGAGCGTCGCCGGACGTCAGTGCCGGCACTGCCGCTATGGAGGCACGATCTTTCACCAACTCCCTCCAGAAGACAGGCAGCATCGAATCCCAATCATGGGGCGGGGTTTGTCTGTTGTTCTTTGACCAACTCTCTGCGGCGCACCCCGCCCCACCCCGTTCTTCGCAACGTGAATCACGGTCGTAGTCATAGGAGGCTATTAGTGCGGCTATCGGGCACCTGGAACAGATCGGTTGCCAGAACCGTCGCAGTGGCGTTCCTGGCGTTTGCTGTCGTCGTCCTGTTCGCGTTTTGGATCTCGCCCGTTGCCGCCGACCACGATGGGGAAAACCAGGACTGGCGATATCAGACGTTCCTGGACTGCCTTCCAGTTTGGGACCCGGCGAAACCGGGAACGCAGACCTGGGACGGCAAGAACCTGCACAGTGAGCCGGACGACGTGAGGATGTTGTTCTGGGAGACGTGGGGCGCTGCCAACGGCGAGACCGACCTGCTGGCCGGCATACATGTCCGCCGCTGGCGCTGGGAATACGAGTGCCTGCATCCGCCGCCCGCGCCGACGCCTACGCCCACGCCCACGCCAAGGCCGTCGGTACGAACCACTACACACGCCGTTGGGAGCTATGAATGGTGCCAACAGGAAGAGAACCGTGACAGCGACCTATACCGCGAGAACTGCTGACACGGGCGACCGTGAAGTCGCGCTGGTGGTCGTTCTATTTATCGCTCCACCCATGGTGTGCATGTTTCGAAGCTCCCCGCCGCCGTTGAGCCGTGCGACGGGGCGCCGTGCTCATTCTCGTTTCGCCGGCCGCCCTCCCGATTGCGGCTCTGCCGTTTGGCGTCCGGGTGGCAGCCAGCGGCTTGCCGCGTGACGTTTGGATGAGGAGGCCGGTCGGGGAGAGATCATGGAGTACGTCGTCTGCGAGAAACGAGCACTCGGCGAGTCGGTCATTCACGTCGTGGGGATGTGCCACCGTGAACAGGATCCGGGACTGCGGAGCCTCGATACCGTCTGGTCGGGGTGCTACACCACGCTTGCCAAGGCCGAGCGCGCGGCGAAACAGACCGGAAGCCGCAAAGTTCGACGGTGCAGGATCTGTTTTCCGGCATGACGCAGGTTGGCTGGACGCTTTCTGCCGGTATCAGGCCGTCCAGAGTGAGCATCGTCGCGGCGGCATTGGCGGGTGCTGAACGCGTTTTCCGGTTTGCACTCCCAGGACGCGGGATCGGCCCCACGGGACTACTGCGGAAGCCTGTCGGCAACTCTGCGTTCGATCGGTTCAAGCAGCGGCTGTTTCAGACCGTCGGGCGGCGCCTGACCTGTCCGGCCCGTGGTGGGACGGACTGGAAGGCCCTGGACAGGGAGATCGAGCCGCCGTTCAAGCCATGGAGCGGTGTCGCAAGGCCCAAGGGCATCTCCGGACACGCCAGGCCTGTCCTGCCGCTGGTCCCGCTCGTCTGGCGGAAATGCGCCTGCGTGATGCCGTTCCTTGCCTCCGAGTTCAAAGGGCGGGAGGACTCGAAAGACTAAATGGAACTGACTGATCGCGGATGCGAAGGTGGATCGTCGCTGCAAATGATGAATACCGGTGCAGGGGGTTGAGCCTGGGCGTGGAGCCATGAAGTACCTGGTATGCGAGAACCGGCAACCGTCGCACGATACGGCCGTAATCCACATCGACGGCAAGTGCTGGCCGCAGCGCGACCCGGGCGTCACGAACGCCACGACCAAGACGACTTGGTTCGGGTACTACAAGACGCTGGGAGACGCCCTCGATCACGCGCTGAAGTCGGGACGCCAGCACATCTCGAAGTGCGGAAACTGCTTTAGTCCCGGAGACGTCGTAACCATCAAGAGGCGCTAGTGGACTGGGACAAGCTGATTCGGGACTGGGAGCCGTTTCTGCTTATGGCGATGGGCATCGTCGTGATCCTGATTGCGATTTGGGCGATGGTGCGGATGGCGTGAGGTCAGAGCGTATGAATGACAGGCTGCGGAGACGGTGGCGCTGGTCGTGGTCGTCGGTTCCGCCAGTTGCGATGCTGGACATGATCGTACGCCGAAAGGCGAAATCACGGAGAGGGGCGTGGTCGTCAACGTGACGGCCGCACCGACTATCGCGCCTCTGTGCGCGTGGGCGTGAAGGTATTCCTAAGGCCTCTCCAAAGCGCTGGGAGCGATTTTCAATCGATTCTTTGGAAACGGAGACTTGCAACGTGCTTGACTGCCGCGTTCGCATGATGCGGCCAGCGGTTGCAGATTGCGACGCGGCATCGCCGCTTTGCGCCGTTTGCGCAGACGCTCTAAGGGAAATCCGAGAAGCCTCTTCCGGCGTTGTCGGCGACGCGCTCAGACAAGGCATTTCGGCGAGTAAGCTCGCGCGCGCGCTCGGCGGCCTCGTCGTCGGACTGCTCAAAGCCGAGCCGTCGAAGCGGCGCTCCCACCACGCGCGCCGGGCAATCCGGGCCACGCTCGACGAAGCGGTGGGCGGGTAAGTGGTGGGGGCCCCTGTCGATGATTGCCGCTTTCGCGGGCGCACTTAAGCCGAGAGCTCCGCATGAACCGGAACCGAAGACGGGCGCAACCTGATGTCGAAGGATTTCCAGAGTTCGCTGGGGTGTCTCGGTCTGGTCGCCATCGCAGTGGCGCTCTTCTGGATCTTCGGCATAGACATGGGCGGTCGGGAAGCGAGGATCGTGGAACTGCAGCCTACGCCCGCCACGTCTCCGGCAACTTCGGAGACTGGCGCGACCGTCGCTATGGCCATGCCGGTCGCAATCGAAAGGGCCAGCCCGACCGTCTCGCCAGGCGCGGAGACTGCTCCGGGCAGGCGAACCGCGACTCCTGTTTCGACGCCGACGCCCTCACCTTCACCGACCGCCGCCCCGACTCCGGCCCCCACGACCTACGCCGTTCAGGCTGGCGACACACTCTCCGCGATAGCCGACCGTTTCGGCGTGGAGCTGGACGGACTAGTCGCGTTGAACCGGATCGACGATCCGAACGTCATCAGCGTCGGGACCGTGCTGCGGATCCCGGGCAGCGGTTCCGGGGCGCTCGCCGCCTCGCAAACCGGTGCGACCGATCCGGCCCCGACGCAGCGCCCGGCTCAGACGCAGGGCTCCCCCTATCCCTGCCCCGGTCTGGCCCATTCGGAAACCGGTACGACCGGTGGCCAGAGCATGGAGGCGCACGGCCGCGAGCTGTCGTTGATGGACAGCGCCTTCGACGAGTTGGACGGGCTGGCCGACCGTCTCATCGATGACCCCGACCTCTGGCTTGATGCCGACTGGCAGGCGCAGTTCACGGCACAGCTCGATGTCATCGAACGGAGCGGCGAGGGCATCCGGAACCTGGACTGGAACCCGTCCTGGCCAAGCTCTCTGCATGACGTTCGGAACCCGGCGACGCGAATATGGGACGATATCTGGACGGCGAAGGCGTGGCTCGAGGACTTTGGGAAGAACAGGCAGAACCTGCTGGCGTTCGAACAGGGCTGGAAGAGCCTGGAGCGCGGGTCTCGCAACGTCGATCTTGCTCTGCAAGCGCTGGACCGTATCTGTTAGCCGTCATTCCAGGGAGTGAACCGATGTTCGAGACGTTTCGCAAACGCCTTTTCGCGAGGCTGCGTGGCAGCCTGACCTGCCCGGCGTGAAAGGGCACGCTGTGGAAGGCGCTGGACGGCGAGATCGAGCCGCCGTTCAGACCTCGGAACGCTATCGATATGCCCAGGAACATCCCGAAGAACGCCAAAGCCGTGCTGCCGATGGTTCCGGTTGTCTGCCGGGGCTGCGGTTACGTGATGCAGTTCCTAGCCTCGGAGTTGGAACGCCACGCCGGGCACGAACAGGAATTCAAGCGGCCGAGAGCGTAACGGTCTCACATTCGCCATTCAACAGCAACGGCACGCCGAAGGAGGAAGCGAGATGGGCAGCGGAGAGCCAATCCTGCTCAAGGACATCTGGCCGATCGAGAAGCCCAAGGACTACAAGATCCACTTTGGTCGCCATAACAGCCAGGCACAGCCGCTCGACGTATGCGTGAACGATCCGTCGGCCTGGGATGGCTGGCAAGCGCATCGGCCTGGACGAAACGAGTTCAGTCGCCCCTGCATCTTCTCGCTCATGGACTTCTACCACGAGAGGGATGCCTGGCTGTTCGGCGGCATCTTTCGCGTGTTGGCGCGTCACGAAGACCGTTATGAAGTTGAGCTCACGGACTTGGGTGCGCCGTTTATCGGGCGGCTGAAGCTGCGGTCGTCTTATCGAAGTCGGGCGACGCGGGTCGATTTCGAGAAGCACTATGACGGTCCTCACACGCTGCGCGTATTGGAAATCCTGCGTGAGCCCTTTTCGGGGCGGACGTTTCCGGGCTAAGAGCGAGTCGCAGTCTCGTTCGGTGAGCTGGAAGCGCTTGTTCGGAACGACCACCCGGACTGGAAGGCGGCCCTGGAAAGCGTTAAGGGCGTCTATCTCATTGCGGACGCCAAATCAGGCAAGCAGTACATTGGATCGGCCTACGGCGATCAAGGCGTCTGGTCTCGTTGGGGTGACTACGTGAACTCCGGCCACGGTGGAAACAAGGAACTCCGAGCCTGGCTCAAACAACGAGGCAAGGACTACTGCCGCGCCTACTTCCGTTTCGCGCTATTGGAAAACCACGACTTCTACACGCCGGACGAGACGATTATCAGGCGTGAATCGTGGTGGAAACGGGCACTGTTGAGCCACGAGTTCGGCCTGAATCGGAACTGACGGAACGGACGCCGGTTGATTTCCCAACGCTGGTCCGGCTGGCAGGGCGAAAGCAACGTCGGTTAGCAACCGGAGACGACGGCTGGCCTGGCAACGAACACTCCGCCCGTCACGCCGATCCTCAGCCCAGCAAAATGCGTCCGATCAACTGCGTAGGGTCTGGGACGGTTTCGATAAAGCCCGGCGGCTGCGTTCTAACAGATGGCGGGCAATACCGTCCAGCAGCCTACCTATAGCTCGGCCGCTAGGAACTGAGAATCTCTTCCTGGCAATTCCAGTCGATCAGACCGTCAATCCCCTCAGCTCTCAATAGGGTCAAGCGTGTATAGATCGTAGCTCGTGACCCGCGCACCGATCTGGTTCTCGGCCAGTAGCGCGGCGATCTGCTCTCCGCTCATGAGTGCGACTGGCGCGGCGTCGGAACGGTTTGCTTCTCTCGTCACTCCCCGGCTGAAATCGCTGGTGGTGATGATGAGCCCTTGGTCGTGCGCACCCAACGAGCCGCGAAGCTGTTGTACTACCGGAGCCGGGACGTTCCGTTTCCAGCGCTTGGCCTGTACCGCCATGCGGATGCGGACCGCGTCGGCTACCACCAAGGTTCCACGAACGTCGATGCCCCCGTCCCCGGACGTTTTCGTGACTTCGACGTCTTCAAATCCCACTGCCACGAGGAGTTCGCCTACCAGGTTTTCGAAGTCGGTAGGGGAAGCGGTGCGCGCGCGTTCGAGCAACAACCTTCGGACTTCACGGTTCTGTTTCTCGATCTGCCCGGCCACCCCGACGGGCAGCCAGGCTGCCAAGCCGAACAGGCCGCGACCGTGTCTAACGAAGCGCTGTGAGTCGCCGTGTGCCGCCCTGTTGCGGATCTCGGTCAAGATTCCCGAGTACATCGTCGCAGCCGGCGTGCGTCCCTGCGTGCGTATCAGACCGCGCTCGAGCGCGCGTCGCGTGATCTCCGTGTAGTGCAGCGGCTGCTGTTCCGTGGACTGGATCAGAACCTCTTCCGCCGCGTCCGTAAAGGACAGGGTATCGGTCACTACATCCGTGCTCAGTGCAAACACCCCGGGACCGCGTTTGACGAAGCGGGATGCGGAGCCCTGGGCCTTGATGTGCTCGGCCAGCTGCCTCCTGACGGTGTCCCAGGGCGTCTTTCTTTGGGTAGTCCATAGCTTCTGGACCAGCATCCGCTCCGTGATCTCGAGATAGTGCAGGGGCTCGTCGGCGTCTCTGAGGACGATCGCGGCCGCGTCCAAAGCCTTCATGGCGTCGTATCCGGGACAGGTGGTCCTAGGACTTCGTGTTCCGGAGAGTGCGCATCAGAGTTGCTCGCCTCGTGCCAGGACGCCTTGTGTACGAAGAAGCGCGGCTTGAAGGGAGTCAGACAGCAGATCTTCGTGTTGCCTGCACCGATCCATCGACCCAATCGAGCAGGTCTCTGGATCAACGGCGGCATGGGTGTCCCCTCGCAGCATGTGAGATGTGATCGGTGTCCAA
>JAPOVO010000119.1 GCA_026708165.1 Chloroflexota bacterium
CGGCCCGCTCCGTACGGAGCGGGCCGCAATCGGTTCGATTGATTCGCGACGGCTACATCCTGCCGCCCATGCCTCCCATACCGCCCATACCACCCATGCCTCCCATACCACCCATGCCTCCCATCGCTCCCATATCGCCCATTTGATCGGGCGTGACGGGCGCGGCGGGCTGCGGGATTTCGTTAATGACAACCTCGGTCGTCATAATCATTCCGGCAACGCTATTGGCATTTTGCAACGCGGCGACGCAGACGTTTGCGGCGTCGACGACACCGAGCTCAAACAGGTCGCCGTATTGACCCAGGTAGGCGTCGAAGCCGTACCACACGTTGTCGTTTCGACGGACGTTATCGACAATGAGCGAGGCTGTCTCACCCGCGTTGGAGGCGATCTTGCGAATAGGCGCTTCGAGAGCGTCCTTGATCATGCGAGCGCCCGTGCGCTCGTCGCCATCGAGTTCCTCCAAAAGAGCGTCGACCGCGTCGGCGGAACGGAGATAGGCGACCCCGCCGCCCGGAACAATCCCCTCGCTAACGGCCGCGCGGGTAGTGTGGACGGCGTCCTCGGCCCGTGCTTTCTTCTCGCGAAGCTCGACGTCGGTCGGCGCGCCGACTTCGACCACACCTACTCCGCCAGACAGCTTTGCGAGCCGCTCTTCAAGCTTCTCACGGTCCCAGTCGCTGTCGGCGTCCTCCATCTGCTGGCGAATCTGCCTTGCGCGATCGAGAATATCGGCTTCGTTTCCGGCACCCTCGATGACCACGCTGGCTTCCTTGTTGACATTCACCCGGCTGCACGTGCCGAGCCATTGGAGGGGCACGTTCTCCCAAGAGATGCCCATGTCCTCAGAGACGACGCGCGCTCCTGTCAGGACCGCCACATCGCCGAGAATGGCCTTCATTCGGTCGCCGTAGGACGGGGCCTTGATGGCGACCGTGTTGAGCACGCCCCTGAGCTTGTTGAGGGTGACTATCGCGAGCGCGTCGTCGGTGAGGTTGCCAGCCACCAAAAACAGATTCCGGTTGCCCGAAGCAGCTATCCGCTCGAGCATGGGCAGGAACTCTTTACCGTTTTTCAGGACCTGGTCGGTCAGAAGTATGAGGGGATTTTCAAGTTCCCCTTCCATGCGGTCGGAGTTCGTGATGAAGTACGGCGAGAGCCAGCCTTTGTCGAGCTGCATACCCTCGACATAGCGAACCAAGAGCGGGGTTCCGACCCGGCTCTCGTCGATAATGGCGATTCCGTCCTTGCCGACGCGATCCATGACCTCGCCTATTGCCTCTCCGATGTCACGGTCGTTGGCTGCAATGGTCGCCACGCGGGCAATGTCTTCGGAACTCTCGACGGGGCGCGAGTTCTCGCGCATCCAGCCTACGGCAGCCGTCACGGCACGGTCGGCGCCACGCTTGAGGAACATCGGATTCGCACCCGCGGCAACGCTTTTGAGGGCAGCCTGGGCGATGGCCTGGGCCAGCACCACAGAGCTGGTCGTGCCGTCGCCAACCTTGTCACCGGTCTTGACAGCGGCCTCTTTGACGATGCGCATCCCAACGTCTTCGTGGATGTCTTCCAGCGCCTCGAACTGCTTGGCGATGTTCTGACCGTCATTGCTGACTTCGGGCGTCGAGTACTTGCCGATCATGACGTTGCGGCCCTTGGGACCGAGTGTCGAGCCGACTACAGCCGCGATCGTCTCCACACCCTTCTGGAGCTTCTCCCGAGCCTCTTCGTTGAATACGAGATCTTTGGGCGGCATGCCTTCCCTTCCTTACTGCTGCTGGGCGAGGTCGGGCCTAGCCCATGATGGCAAGCACGTCTTTCTCGCTGATTATCAAGTACTCCTCACTGCCGAGCTTGACTTCCGTTCCCGCGTACTTGGCGAACAGGACTACCTGGCCTTCCTTGACTTCCATTTCCTGACGCTCGCCACTGTCGAGAACCCGGCCGGGTCCAACCGCGACCACTCTGCCTTCCATTGGCTTTTCCTTGGCCGTGTCGGGCAACACCAGGCCGGAGCTGGTAACTTCTTCCCGCTGCTCCGGGTGCACTACGAGACGATCACCCAACGGCGATATGGAAAGCTCGGTCTTGGTGGCCATATTCAACTCCTCTAGTCTCAAAACACACTACGTTTTGCAAAGTGGACAATCCTAGCAGTCGCTAGGCCCGACTGCTAGCATACCGGCGTGAGCGCCCGGCTTTCAACCGGTCGCGCCAGTTCATCCAGCACGACACGGCGGCCGCCTTTCCTTCACTTCCGTGGCCGTAGATTCACTCGGGCATCGAGACGGAATCCAGCCTCTGAAGCCCTGGCCATGTGAACACGTAGATCAGGCGGTCTTGCCGAGAAGCCAAGAATACACGCCCGCCGTCGCTGGAAAAGAGAGCCTGGTCGATTCTGCTTTCGGTTGGGATTATCGCCAGCGTTTCTCCCGACTCGCCATCGACCACGTAGGCTAAGCCCTCGCGCGGCGACAGGACGAAAAGACTGGGTCCAACGGGGTCGGGCTCGATCGCCACGCGCCGGTTCCTCAGTTCCGGCAATACGGCCACGACCTCGACCGCCGCTCCGGCTTTGATTCGGTATAGTCCTCCGGTTGGCACGGAGAACGCCATCCAATCTCCCTGGTAATCCCTAGCGACAAACATCGGAGCTTGGATCGCAGGTAGGTCGGACTGCGTCACTGAAGCGTCCGTGAGGTCGATTTCCACGATCGTGCCCTGCGATCGACCGAAAATCACAGCCTTGCCCGAGTCGGACGACAGGTAAGGTCCTATGTATCGCCCTTCGACGACCGCAGCCCACTTCTGGATTCCCGACACTGGGTCTATCAAAGCGATTCCCACCTGGAGACCGTCGTTCATCGATACGATCAACTCTCCAGTTTCGGGATGCCTGCCCAAATATCGGCCTTCGGCCGGCTGGTAGACCAGGTTCGTTGTCCCTACCGGACGAGCCACCTGCAAGGCTGAAACGGCTAGCGGGAGATCGCTCAGAATTTCCTCCGTCGAGACGCCCGGGACACTGAATATACCGGCGAGCGTCTCGCGGGTGTTGAAGAAGACGGTCATGTCAGGGGCGCCGTCGGTGGATTCTTGGTCCGAGCGCGCCCACAGCTCAAGCTCAATGCGCTCGGCCACGGGCAGTTCGGAGGCAGTATCGATCCCGATGAGCTCTATCGCGCTGTCTTCCGCATAGACTCGGGCACCGATGAAGAACTGTTCGCGGGGGGCTTCGGGAAGCTCGGCGGAGACCGTGATAGTTCCCGTTTCGGGTATAGAGAAGGCGGCAGACCTGAATATCTCGCGGCCTTCGGCCTGTACTGTGGCCGAGTAACCGGAGCTAGGTGAGAGGCCGACAAACCGCGCCGCGCCGTCCGATCCAGTCTGACCGCGTGCGACCAGCGTCCGAAACCTGTCCAGAATCTCAACGTCGACGCCGCCGATGCGGGCGCGGGTGACGGGGTCGGCGGTTTCGATAATCAGCTCGTTGTCGAATCCTTCCACCTCGAACGGCGCGGTCGCCTGGATACCGCGGTCACGCACCTCGATCGCGGTCGCGGTGATTCGGAGTTGCGATCCAGGCGGCAGGGGCAATGTCGTGGGGAGCACTACTTCGGAAGCGAACATTCCACTGCGTGACGACAGGATCCCGCCGAACCTGATGGGCGGGCCGGCAGCCGTTCCGTCCCGAGAAGCTCGGGTGAAGTCCAGACGGATCTCCGAGCGTGGCGGCCAGCCCGTACCCTCGACGCGCAGAGTCGAGCCGGGCCGGCCCGACGCCGGCAGGACCGTGAGCTCCGCGCCTTGACGTCCAACGCCGGTCGAAATCCCGCCGAGCGACTGGCCGTAGGCGCCGAGTCCGATGACGGCGAGAATCGGAACGAGAATCACCACGGCCAATCCGACCGTGATTCTGAAGGCAGTCTTGCTTAGCACGCTATCGAGACTTCCTCATTACAATCAGCCCCACAACCTGCCCGAACGCCGATCCCGCCCGTTTTGGCCGGGCCGCTAGAATGCCCAAAATCCAACCCTGGGGGAGCCGCCATGCCTTTCGCTCGGAGCCGTAACTTCGGATGCCGCGTATCCGAGATAGAGATTTTCGGAATACCGGCCGTGGTCATGGAAAACGCTCCGCTAAGAGTAACCGTACTGTCCGGCAAAGGCGCAGACATACTGGAGTTACTTTACAAACCCCGCGACGTCGATTTCTTATGGAGACCGCCGCTGGAGCCGCTGGCGCCGGGCTCGTTCGCGCCATCGCTGCCGCCGGAAGCCGGAAGCTTCTCGTTGTTCTACTTCACGGGATGGCAAGAGATTTTCCCCCTTGGAAGCGTGGGAGTCGAGTATCGCGGCGCGAAGCTCGGACAGCACGGCGAGGTGCACGGCCTTCCCTGGTCACACGACATAGTGTCGGACCGGTCCGACGAGGTCTCCGTGAGCTTCGAAACGAAATGCCGCTTGACGCCTTTCCGGCTAAGAAGGGTTATGACTTTGAGGTCGGACGCGCCGGCGCTGCACATCGAAGAAACCGCCACAAACGAAGGCGGCGAGGAGATCGACCTGATGTGGGGGCACCATATAGCGTTTGGCGCTCCGTTTCTGGGGCCTGACTGCGAGATTCAGTTTCCGTCCAGCAAGACGACAGTCTGGGGGCCGGATCGAGCGCCCGGAACGCGCCTCAGGTATTCGGAGGGGCTGGACTGGCCGGAAGCGTTCTCGGAAGACGGTCCGGTGAACCTGTCCAAGGTCGTCGGGCCGGACGAGATAGAACATAACCAGTCGTTCGTTCACGACATGACCGAGGGCTGGTACGCGATAAGGAATCCGGGACTGGCCGCAGCGTTCGGATTGGCGTTCGACCTTTCGGTTTTCAAGACGGTGTGGGACTGGCGGATCGGTCATCAAGCCAGCGGCGCGCCCTGGTGGAGCAAGGGGTATACGGTGGCGCTAGAGCCGTTCTCGACGTTCCAGGTCCCGTTCGACCGAGCGGTCGAAACGGGCGACAGCCTAAAGCTCGGCGCGGGGGAATCGCTGAGCACGTGGCTCACGGCGGTAGCCTTCGACGGTACGGACCCCATATCGGGGATCGGCCCCAGCGGCGAGATCCGGCGTTAGACCGGTCTTACCGTATCCGGTCCCATCCTCTAACCCGGCACGTTGGGAGAATCTGGAGCGGACTAGAACTTCGGCTCGGGCGGCTGCTCGGGCTGCGGCGGGACAGCCAGCCGCGCGAGTCTGCCGCCGTCAACGGAAATCACCTGACCCGAAATCCAGCCAGATTCCGGGCGGCACAAGAAAAGCACCATTGCCGCCACGTCGTCCGCCGTACCGGCGCGGCCGAGCGGAATCGTCTCGTCGACGGGCACGTGTGAATAGATGTCTTCCTCGCTGCCTGGCCGAAAAGGCACGTAGCCCGGCGACACGGCGTTGGCGGCGATGTTGAAGCGGCCCAACTCGGTTGCGAGGCATCGAGTGAGGGACTCCACGGCACCTTTCGAGGAGTCGTAGACGGCGGTCATAGGATGCGCCTGAAACGCCCCGTTGGTGCTGATGTTGACGATCCTCCCCTTGCGACGGGGAATCATGGTCCTGCAAGCCGCTTGCGCAAGGACGAAGTACGACCTGAAGTCGACGTTTAGCTGGTAGTCGAGATTTTCTTCCGAGACTTCCCAGACCGGCTCGCGAATGCTCATGCCCGCGTTGTTAACCAGGATGTCGTGGTGGCCCAGAATGTCGGTTGATTGCCGCGCCAGCCGACCGGCCCCCCAGGGTATCGACAGATCGGCGGGAACTCCATCGGCCCGGCCGCCAGACTGACGAATCTCCTCAACCACGCGGTCGAGGTTTTGCCTGTCCCTGCCGGTAACGACGACCCAAACGCCCTCGCCGGCGAGCCGCTTGGCGATGATTTCACCCAGACCCTTGGTTGAACCGGTTACGAGCGCACGGTCACCGTCAAGGCTGTTGTCGGTCAAGGCTTTCCTCTACTTTCCCATTCGGAGCTAAGGACGGATGACATCGCGACGCCATGTC
This sequence comes from Chloroflexota bacterium, assembly GCA_026708165.1. GTDB lineage: Bacteria > Chloroflexota > UBA11872 > UBA11872 > VXNJ01 > JAPOVO01. The sequence continues at coordinate 6,040 of JAPOVO010000119.1, forward strand.
GGGACGGACTGAATCTAATTCCCAACTGATCAGAGGGTAAACAGGCGACCGGCAATCGGTCACGCGTTTACGGATTCGGTGCGTTGAATTTGCCATTCGTGTTAACATAACAATCCCTCGCCGCGTCTTAACATTTGGGAATGGAAGGTCGCGAGGCCCCGGTCTGAGGCGTGGGACCGGTGTTGCAGACCTTGCGATAACACCTCCACTACCGACGGCGCTTTCGTAGTGTAACGAGGAGGGATCGAAACGAAGATCCACGATATTTCCGTTCCCATAGGCCCGCTCACGCCGCAATGGCCGGGCGATCCTGATGTGGTTCTCGAGCCGATCGCCAAGACTTCCGACAGTGAACGGGGGAACATAACCCGGCTCGAAATGGGCACCCATACCGGAACCCACGTCGCACCGCCCGCGCACTTCTTCGACGGGACCGCGACGGTGGACCGTCTCAACTTGAACATGCTCTGCGGACCCGCTTACGTTGCCGAGATCAAAGCGACTGAAAGCGTAGGCCGCGAGGATTTTGACATCGCCCGGATCCCGCCGGGAGTACGAAGGTTGCTTCTCAAAACCTCGAATTCAACCAGACGGTTGCTATCCAGCAGGGAGTTCGAGTCTGACTTCGTAAACATCTCGCCGGAAGGCGCAAGGTGGGTAGTTGATCACGGAGTTCAACTCATTGGAATCGACTACCTGTCGGTTGAAGCACACGAGTACGCCAACTGTGACACCCACCGGGTGCTGCTGGGGAACCGACTGATCATTTTGGAGGGAATCGACCTCTCCAATATCGCTCCAGGGCATTACACGCTGTTCTGTTTACCTCTGAAGATTGCCCGCGGCGATGGCGCTCCGGCCCGGGTGGTGCTGGTGGAAGACCTGTAGGGTCGGCATGATCGCTTCGCGAACGCTACCAGTCCGTCATGCGCTCACACGCGCACGGAATGATCGCTGATGGCCGCGGCTCGTAAGTCGAAGCGAAAGTCTCCTGGTCTGCTTATCGAGATTCCGGGTTTCCTCAGGTATCTCCGCGATGATAGGGGGCTTTCCGCGAACACGGTCGCCGCTTATGGGAACGACCTGAAACAGTTCGCCAAGTTTCTCGATGAACGCGGGTTCGACTCCTGGAATGCCGACCGAAGCGCGATATCCGAGTTCCTGAACTTTCTGGCCGGCCGCGAATATGAACCATCGTCGCAGGCAAGGAAGCTCGCCGCAGTCAAGAGCATGTACAGATTTCTGGTTTCGGAAGGGAAGGCTGCCGCCGACCCGACCCAAGGACTCGGCGGCGCGAGAGTTACCAAAAAGCGTCCGACCGTCATCTCGGTCGGCGACGTTGACCGACTGCTGGCGGCAGCAGCCTCAACCCGAACGCCCGAAGGCTATCGCGACAGCGCGATGCTCGAACTGCTGTATGCGACCGGGATGCGGGTGAGCGAGCTAGTTGCACTCGACGTTGACGACGTACAGTTCGACGCGGGAATCGTGATGTGCGGTCGGGGCGGCGGCCGACAGCGGCACCTTCCGTTCGGCGCCCGCGCGGGCCACGCCGTATTGGGCTATGTTCGCGGCGCCCGCCGGAAGCTGCTCAAATCTCCCGACGAGCCAGCGCTATTTCTCAACCATCGCGGAAGGCGACTCACCCGACAGGGGTTCTGGTTGATTATCAAGGGGCACGCCGCCGCGGCCATGATCGAGACTCCGACCACCCCGCATACGCTACGGCATTCATTTGCGACTCACCGGTTGCGCGGCGACACGTCCATACCGGAAGTCCAGTCGCTGCTGGGCCACGCGAGTCCCGCGACAACCCAGGTCTACCTGGAACTGGCGCGGGAAAAGGGGGCAATCGACGCCCTGCCGGGAAGCGCCACGTCAGGTCCGAAGTAGACGCCGATCCCAGGCTACCCGTACCAGTTCGACAAGCTGTATAGACTCTGCGAAGAGGCTCCGAGAATCTCTGCGTGTCCGCGTCGGCTTCAGTGACGCTGCAAGCGCGAACTACACTTGACCGGAGCTATTGAAGGCATAGCTCGCGAGAGACCTGCGGAGCGGCATTCATGAAGGCTGTAGTGATGGCCGGCGGCGAGGGATCGCGGCTACGTCCACTCACGGTCGACCGGCCGAAACCGATGGTCCACATCGCCAACGCTCCGGTGATGGAACACATCGTCCGGCTTCTCCAACGACACGGCATTCACGACATAGTGGTTACCGTCCAGTACCTATCCGGCGTAATCCAAGACTACTTTCGTGAAGGGCAGGACCTAGACGCCCGTATCCGTTATTCGCTGGAGGAGATTCCGCTTGGCACCGCTGGAAGCGTGAGGGCCGCGGAAGCCGACCTCGACGAGCCATTTCTCGTGATAAGCGGTGACGCTCTTACCGATTTCGACCTGACTGCGCTCATTGAATTCCACGAGAAGTCGGGAGCCGCCGCCACGCTCACGCTTCACCGGGTGCGGAATCCCCTTGAATATGGAGTAGTCATTACGGATGACTCGGGCCGGATTCTCCGCTTTCAGGAGAAACCGGGTTGGGACGAGGTGCTCGGCGACACGGTAAACACGGGCATCTACATGATCGATCCGAGCGTCTTCGACCTGATCCCCAAAGACCGGCCTTTCGATTTCAGCAACGACGTGTTTCCGGAGATGCTCCGCCTAGGGCTGCCGCTGTACGGCTTTGTGGCCGAGGGCTACTGGACAGACGTTGGCACAGTAGACGAATACCGCCGCGCGAACTCCGACGCGGTTAACGGCAAGGCGGGGATTGATCTGCCCCACCCCCAAGGCGGGCTGATGCCAGGAGAGGGTGCGGAGATTCATCCAGATGCCAAGCTGTTCGGCAACATCCTCGTGGGTCGCAACTGCCAGATCGGGGAGGGCGCAGTAATTAACGGCCCCACCGTTGTAGGCGATTACGTAGTGATTGACTCTGCCGCCAGGATCGATCAGAGCGTCCTGCTCGCAAACAGCTACGTGGGCCGCAAGGCCAGTCTGCGCTCGTGCGTGGTGGGCAGGCAATCGACCGTTCACGAAGGAGCGCGGATCGAGGAGGCCGCCTTGCTAGGCGACAACTGCATCGTAGGAAGGGGCCCGCCTGTGCGCCCGCCGGTGCAACTCTGCCCCAACAAGCGCATTGACGACGGGACAGTCGTAACCGAAACGCTGATCCATGGATCGCAGGCCAGGCGTTCGCCGTTTGGCCGGTCGGGCATCACGGGTCTCGCCAACATAGAAATGACCCCAGAGTTCGCCGCCAGGGTTGGCGCGGCGGTTGGCTCGGTGCTCAAACCGACCGACCGCGTTGTCGCCAACCGCGATCCTTCGCGCGCCGCGCGGATGATCAAGCGAGCACTGATGGCGGGTCTAACTTCGACCGGCGTAACAGTCCTGGACATAGGCGCGTTGCCGACCCCCGCGGCCCGATTTCGCGCCGGCATGGGAGACGTCGACGCGGCGGTCCACGTCCGGTCGTCACCCCATGAAGCGAGCTCTGTCGACATCAAGCTCCTAGGAGCGGACGGCTCCGACCTCGAAGGCAAGGCGGAGCGCTCCATCGATTCGATCATGGCGCGGGAAGACTTCAGACGCGTGCCCATCGACCAGATAGGCGAGATATCGGTTGTCGACGTCCATTTGGATTACACGACACTC
>JAPOVO010000441.1 GCA_026708165.1 Chloroflexota bacterium
CTCGAATATCTCCACCGGCGTCGTCATGCAGTTGCCGTTTGGAATGCACAAGTTGTCGTTTCCGTCCGCACCCGGTTGGCCTCCCCATCCGACTCCGTCGAAGTGGTAGTGCACGTAGTACCGCCCAGTATCGGGATGCGTGCCCCCGAACAGGAAGTTGCAAGCCGTCCCCCCGGTAGATGCGGCAACCAGGTCGGGAACGGCCTTCGAAAGCGCGCCCAGCACTATCGACCACAGCCGCGGATGCGTCTCCGTGTTGCCGCCCACCGACGGCGCAGGCTCTGCCACGTTCGTGACCGTACCCGGCGGGGCCACCACCGTTATCGGCCGGTACGCCCCCTCGTTGTGAGGAACGTCGTTGTCCACAATCTGAAAGATCGCGTTGTACACCGCCGACGCCGTGACCCCGTAAGTACAGTTGACCACGTGTGGCCCCTGCGGATCGCTGCCCGTGAAGTCCACCAGCAGGCCGCCGTCTTCGACCACCACCGTCACCCGAATCCAGTCGCGCTGGGGCGGGTCACGCGAGTCCTCCATGAAGTCCTCGAACGTGTACTCCCCGTTGGGAATCGCCCTCAGCTCGCGGCGCATCCACCGCTCGGCGTAGTCCATCAGCTCGTCGCTGATCTGTGTGACTCGCTCCACGCCGTGTTCGTCCAGCAGCTCGTGTACCCGCTGCTCGGCGACGTTCAGCGAAGCCATCATCGCGTGCAGATCGCCCCACGAGTACCGGGGCGCGCGATGGTTCGCCATGATGACCCGCCACACGTCCTGGTTGTATTCGCCCTCGCGCATCAGCCAGACCGGCGGCAGCCGCAGGCCCTCCTGGTAGACCTCCGTCGCCGTCGCCGCGAACCCGCCCACCGCCATCCCGCCGATCTCAACCATGTGGGCGATATTGGCAACGTATCCGAACAGCTCTCCGTCGTAGTAGACCGGCTTGATGACCACGTGCTCCGGTATGTGCGCTCCCCCGCGATACGGATCGTTGTGAATCACCACGTCGCCCGGCCGCAGGTTCTCCCCTCCGACCTCCGCTATCAGCCACTTGACCACGAACCTGATAGCCCCGACCTGCGCGGGACAAAACTCCGACTGGGACATCATCCGTCCATGCCGGTCGAAGAGAACGCAAGAGAAGTCCAGGCTCTCGCTGAATATCGGCGAGTACGAGGCCCGCATCATCGTCGTGCCCATCTCCCGGCAAATGCCCACCAGCCGGTTATAGATCACCGTCATCGCGACGGGATCGAGAGCGTCTTTCGGACGGTCGGAGCTAGCTGTGTCTTCCATCGAAGCCGGTAGTGAATCAGTCATCGATTAGTCCGTCGTTCCGCCCGCCCTGTGCCCAGCTCGTGCTTCTTCCCGTGCATCCTGAGCCTGTCGAAGGACCGGCCCGTACTCCGACACGGGGCCGGAATTCAACAGCCCTCTCGTCCCCTCTCCCTTGACGGGAGAGGGTTAGGGTGAGGGTGAAATACTCTACGCATCCTGAACCCGTCGAAGGATAGAAGGGATCGCTACTAGCGGGAAGAAGCATCCACCGCGAAATCCAAGCCGCCCATAGAATACCCAGTCACGCCGATAACTTCCGGTGCGCCGTCTTGCCTACCCGCTATCCTGATTCCCGGCAGGCATTCACCATGACCACGAATCAGAATTACGATCCCGATTACATAAGCGCCTTTTTCGACGACTACGCCGAACGCGAATGGGAACGCTTCGAGCGGGGCGCGGCGAGCCGTGTCAACTTCCTGGTGCATCGCCACCACCTCCAGCGTTTCGTCAAATCCGGCGATCACGTGCTCGAAGCCGGCGCCGGACCCGGACGTTTTACGATCGAGCTTGCCCGAATCGGCGCGATGGTCACGGTGGTCGACATATCGCCGGTGCAGATCAATCTCAACCGGCAAAAGGTGGGCGAGGCGGGATGCGAGTCCAGCGTCACCGGCCGTCACGTCGCGGACATCGTCGACCTGAGCCGGTTTCCCGACGCCTGCTTCGACGCGACGGTCTGCTACGGCGGCGGCCTGAGCTACGCCATGGACCGAGCCGGCGACGCGCTCGCCGAGCTCGTTCGCGTTACCAAACCCGGCGGCTACATACTCGTTAGCGTTATGTCTCTGGTCGGCAGCGCCGGCGCGCTGCTCTCAACCTTTCCCGACCTGATCGAAGAATTCGGACGCGATACGCTCGATAGGGAGATTGCAACCGGAGATCTATTCGGGCCAACCTCGCGGGGTCACAGGTGTCACATGTACCGCTGGAGCGAACTGGAGGCTCTGCTCCAATCTCAAAACTGCGAAATCGTCGGCAGGTCCGCCTCCAATTTCCTGGTCATCAACAACGAAGACGCCGTGACCGCGTTCGAGCGCGACCCCGAGCTGTACGAATGGTTCCTGCGCTGGGAGATCGAATACTGTCAGGAACCGGGCGCCATCGACGGCGGCACCCACATGATCGCCGTCGTCAGGCGCGGCGGCTCATAACGGAATTGCCCCGCCGACCAGGGCGCTCACTCCTCTCCGACGGTTTCCGCGAACCGCCGCCTACTCAGCCGGAATAATCGGCAACAGGATGTGAGACGGATACGCCTTGGAGTGCTGCACCGTCTGGCGCGCCGTCCGCATTTCGGTGTCCGTGCCCAGGTCGTTGCCCGTGTTGTGGTTCCTGTCGAAGCGTGGGAAATTCGACGACGACACCTCAACCCGGATCCTATGCCCCTTCTTGAAGACGTTTCCAGTCACCGCGAGATCGATTTCATACCTGTACAGCCAGTTGGGCTCCAGCAGCTTGGCCGACGTGAAGCCCCCTCGATAGCGCGCCCTGATGATCCCATCGCAGAGGTTCTTCGCGTAGCCGCCGGTTGAGACGTCCACCAGCTTGGCCGTCCAGTCGGTGTCCAGCCCGTCCGTGGCCGCGTACAGAACGACCTTTATCGGCCCCGTCACTTCCAGGTCGCATTCCAGCGGCTCGCTGGTGTAGCACAGCACGTCCGTCCGCATCTCCACGTCTCGCTGGTCGTATGGCCCCCACGGCACGATGTGCGGCGAGCAGCAGTTGTTTCCGCCCACGGTCTGCACTGGGAAATCGGGATCGTAAACGAAATGATCGGCCGGCTCGTCTCCCGGCTCATCGGTCGACAAGCCGCCGTCGCCCAGCAGCGTGTTGGCATTGCCCCCCGAGTGCAGGTACCACTTCTGCCAGTCTGTCCTGGCGAGCGGCCATTCATGTTCGTCCCGCCATTCGTTGACGCCCATGATGAAGAGCCTGAGCGGCGCCTCGTCCACGATGCCGTTGTCCACTCCCCTCATCCAGTAGTCGAACCAGCGCATCTCCAGCCCGTCGAGGTCGTAAAGCGAGTTCGCCCCAAAGTCGATATCGCCCGTCTTCGTTGAAAGGCTCAGCCCGTGCGGCCAGGGCCCCACGATCAGCTGGCTCTGCCTGGCTTCCGGCGTGCGTCCGTGCTGCCGCAGACCGTTGAAGTTGATGAACGTGTTGTGCGAGTAAAGGTCGTACCAGCCCCCCATGATCAGCGCTGGCGCGGCGATCTCGTCCCACTTGTTCTCGACGTTGACCGAGTCCCAGTAGTCGTCATACTCCGTGTGCGTGACCCAGTCCTTCCAAAACTGGAGTTCCCGTCCCGCGAGCTGGTCCATCTCGATCAGCGGGACCGTGCGAAACGCCTCTGTCCAGTTGTGATACTCGATGCTCTGCGCCGTCCGGCCGTTGGTCCGCATCCCCCACGTCAGCGCGACGTTAAGCTGCAATGCGCCGCCGGGATGGATCAGGCCCGAGTACAGGTCGCAGCACATCACCCTCGGCGCTATGCACGTCAGGTACTCGCTGCGGTGAGGCGCGCTCTGCCACTGCACCCATCCGACGTAGGAGCCGCCGGACATGCCGATCTTCCCGTCGCTCCATTCCTGCCGGCCGATCCACTCCTGCGTATCGAAACCGTCCGGCCCGTGATTGAACAACGCGTAGTGAACGCCGTCCGAGTCCCAGCGCCCCCGCACGTCCTGTATCACGCACGCGTAGCCATTGTTTGCGAGCTGGATACCCTTCTCGATCATGACGGGCGCGTTGTTGTCGTACGGCGTACGCATCAAAACCGTCGGAAACTTGCCCGGCGCCTTCGGCAGATAGATGTCCGAAGAAAGCTCCACGCCGTCCCGCATGGGAGTCCTGACGTTGAGTCGCATGTCGACTTCGTAGTTCCGTTGCATGGTCAACTCCGACGCCTGAAATTCCCAGCCCACCACGGCTGATTGGACTGCAAAATAGCACAACTTCCATGCTTCGGATTTCCTACCAATAACCTGTGACAGGAAGTCCCCTCAAGGACACTCAGGATGCAAAGATTCCGCAGTTGTCCTAATCTGCTACGTCCCGGACTCCACTAACACAAAGCGGGTCTAGGCTCCTGCCCAGTCGACCCATTTGAGGGAGTCAGTTGAGAAGCCTTGACACCACACGCGCGTCTTAAACGGTTGCAAAAACGGAATGCTGTCGAGGGCATTTTGTTTGGAGTCGGCCAAGGTGATTAGTTGAATGGGCACGCGCCGCTGCCCCCAATATGTTTCATCGCCGCCCCGCTGATAGTCGATGAAGAGTCGACCAAGCGCCTCGTAGGCATAGGCGTCATAAGGGGGTATCGAATAGCCGATTACAACCATCGAAGAAAAAGCAACCATTGTCCGATGAAGACTGTCCCAGAGATCTAGGATTGGGACGTTACCAAGCAGCTTGTCGTAAGCCGGCGGGAGGATGAACGGGACCACGTGTGCTCCGAGGCCACCTTCAATGGGGAAGTATTGTTCATGATTCGGGACGCGAAAGACTCGTGGGAGGATTCTACTCCCAACTTCGTCGGTCGGCCCCCAGGAAAGTGGTTCTGATGGAACTGACGGCTCTGGACCAAAGATCGGATCCCGGTTGGGCACATAGAAACCCTTATCTTTGTACCAAGCCATGATGTCGTCATGGTAGTAACGGTCGTACCAGTCAATCGACCCATGGAGTTTGAGCAAGTCAACATATCTCCGGCTCCTACGTTCGGACCTAGTCTGACCCACATCTAACCACCACTCAGGAGTTAGGGAATACGGCTTACCGATATCATCGAGGGCTTGCTCCAGAAGAGTGTCATAGTTGAATGTGAGTACAACGTCATTGGGCCTTAGCCGCTCGGCAAAGTCTCTGTAGAGAGCAGGGGTGAAACTTGGAGTTGCTTGGATGAGTATCGGTTGGACGGCTCCCCGCGCGGCGATAATCGACTGCTTTCCATCCTGGAAGGTTTGTTAAGAACCTATCAGACCCAAGTAGTGTTTCCGGTGACTGTAAGCCAGCACTTTCTCCAAGTCGATAGAATCACCTGGATAGAGTGCGGTCCACTCGCGGATATCTTGCTCCAAGGAATCTATACGACCAATTTGGAAGTCTTCTCGGACTTGCTCAAGAAGCCTTTTGCCTAGTGGCAAGCCAGCGGGTGCCGAGAAGCCAGCCCCAAGTATGAATAGTCGGCAAATAGGTAAGTTCAAGCTCTAAACGGTGATCCGCTCGCTGCGGCACTTCCAGTTTCGTCACCCAAGTCAGGAATCTCTCAACTACCCCTAACCTATGTCCGGACAATTCGTGTCAAACGTTCGACCACTCCATATCCGAATAGAACCTCGACGTATCTCATAGAGCAAGTTAATAATACGGATTTACTGTGTCGGGAAGACGGCCGTCGACCCCGCAAACGTAACCTTGCACTTCCCCTAACTGATTCCGCGCCGGACCTAAAATACTGCCGTGACTCAGCAACAGAACTACGATCCCGACCGCGTGCGCGGCTTCTTCAACCGCCTGGGCTATGGCGAGTGGGAGCGGTTTGAACAGAGCGCGACCAGCCGAATCCAGGCGCGAATCCACACTCACTATCTGCATCGGTTCTTTGAGCGCGGCGACCGCGTTCTGGACGCGGGAGCAGGCCCCGGACGGTTCACCATCGACCTGGCCCGGCTGGGAGCGACCGTCTCCGTTGTCGACATCTCGGATGAGCAGCTTCGACTGAATCGCCAAAAGGTCGCGGAAGCGGGCTTGCTGGATTCTGTGGACGGATGGCACAGGGCCGACATCCTCGATCTCGGTCTCTTCCACGACGCGACCTTCGACGGGACGGTCTGCTACGGCGGCGGACTCAGTTACGTACTGGAGCGTGCTGGCGACGCCCTGGAGGAGCTGCTGAGAGTCACCAAGCCCGGCGGATTCGTGGCCCTTAGTGTCCCGAATGTAATCGGAACCGCCCGAATGTCATTGCCCGGTTTCCCCGCATGGATCCAGCATCATGGACGAGAGGCCCTAGATCATCAGATGGCTACCGGAGACGCCTTGGGCACCACCAAAGAAGGCCACTGGACCCACATGTACCGCTGGCGCGAGTTCGAGGAGCTTTTGCTGGACCACCGCTGTGAGATCGTCGCCGCCTCGGCCGCGGGTTTCATGTCGATACTGAATGGCGAAGTCGTCGCGGCGTTCGAGAAAGACCCTGACCTCTACGACTGGTTTCTTCGCTGGGAGATCGAGTACTGCCGGGAACCCGGAGCGCTCGACGGCGGCGCCCAACTAATCGCAGTCGTCAGGCGAGATCAGTCGGTGGAAAGACCGGACACCGTTTGACGAAAACGCTCATCTTCGCCCACCGTGGCGACGCTGCAAACGCTCCGGAAAATACTCTCCCGGCATTCGAAAGCGCCCTGAGCAAGGGAGCCGACGGAATCGAGCTGGACGTTTACCTGACATCGGACGGCAAGCTGGTCGTTCATCACGATCACTACCTGGGTCGGACGAACGAAGGTTCCGGATTCATCGGCGACTTCACGCTCGCCGAACTCCAAAGACTCGACGCCGGTTCGTGGTTTGACACCGCCTTCTCCGGCGAGCGGATGCCGACGCTCGAACAGGTGCTGGATCTGGGCCGTGGAGGAATGCGCTTCCAGATCGAGATGAAGAGTTCGTCGACCGCCATCGTCCATCGCGTTCACGAGACCGTCTCGCGATCAGGCCTCGCGGACGCCGTCGATCTGACCTCGTTTCACGTGCCGCTTCTCGTCGAGGCCGGGCGGCTCAAGCCGCGTTGCGCCATCGGAGTCTTCTTTGCCGACCCGCTGCCGGAATGGATGCAACCAGAGCTCAGAGAGCGTCAGATAGTCGACTGGATGATTGCCATGGACGCCCAGACCGCGCACGTGAGGCCCCAGTTGCTAACTTCTGGTTTTGTCGACCGAATGCACAGTCGAGGACTCGCGGTCCACGGGGCGGACCTGGATTCCGAAGCCGAGATGCGACACGCCGTCGCCATTGGCGTAGACCGATTCGATACCGACCGCCTCGAAACCGCCCTCAGGATTCGAGCTGAACGACTACAACAGTGACCTGGACGTGCCTATCGATCAAATCGGGCCTCAATTGCCCGTGCAGTCCCTAAGGTTACGAACGATGCAGCAAGAGAGACCCATCGACCGCCCAGCCGCCCGGCTGATAGTCCTCAACGAAAAGGACGAAGTCCTGCTCCTTCGCCTCGAAGGCAATGGCGGGCCGTTATGGATAACCCCCGGCGGCGGCCTTCAAGCCGGCGAAACTTACGAACAAGCCGCGCGGCGTGAGCTCAAGGAAGAGACAGGCATCGAGGTCGAACAACTCGGCCCCTGGGTGTGGAAAGGCGCACACCTCTGGCACGGCCGTCATCAGACCTATCGTAGGATCGGACGCTTCTATCTCGTCCGGTTGCTTGAAACACCCGAGGTCGACATCTGCAGTCTCACCGGATCCGAGGCGAAGGTGACTACCGAATACCGCTGGTGGTCTATCGACGAAATCCGCCAGTCGCGCGAGAGGTTCTCACCGCACCGCATGGCCGATCTCCTGGCGCCCCTGATCGCCGGCGAGATTCCGACCCAGCCAATCGACGCCGGTCCGTTCTCCTACGCCACAGAGCGTCTGCGTTAAGATGTCGCCGAAGTGGAGGCTCAACAGTTGAATCTCGGTCGCGGTCTTAAAGCACTCGCCTGTCGAATTGCTGGCCTCAAGAGCGCCATAGAGCGATGAAACGCTCCATCTTCGCCATCCTCGCTGGCTTGCTCCTGTCTGCCGGAATTGCCACCGCTGCCCTGGCGCAATGGCCCACAACCTGCGTGGAGGCGAACGATGCTTTTGAGCGGTTCGTGGGCAATGAGCACAATGTAGGCATTTATCAGCGGACGTTCGGAGACGGACCCGTAGCCGAGCAAGCCTGTCAGAACGATCATCGCGAGGATATCCGCGCAGCTTTCAACTGGGCATTTCCGGATTCCGCCTCTGCCCCTGCGACGACACCGGTTGAACCTCCACGTCCTCAAGCGAATGACTACGGCAATTGGTGGTACGCCAACCGTGACGGCACACACTGGGCCGTGATCAATTCCTCCTCGGGTAATGCGGCTTTGGAAGTCCGTTGCGGTGAGACCACTCGACGGTTTCCATTCTTGGTATATCTGTTCTGGTACGACATTCCGGACGAAGGACTATCGAACCTTGACGACGGTGAGTACGACATCAAGGTGGAATACCGCTGGCACAGACACGCCGCCGCCTACCAGACCCACACATGGTGGGAGGGAGGGTGGAGAGTCTTCCTTCCTGATGACCGAGGCGCCGACTTCGCCAAGCTGCTGATCAGGGACCCGGGGATCAGCTTCAGGGTTCGCTCGGAAACGTCTAGTAGGATTTATGAAGCTGACTTCGAAAATCTTGGAACCGATGATGGTCCCGATCACCCCATCCGCCAGGTGATGAAGATTTGCGCGAAGACTTGATATAGAGGAAACCTGAACACTAAGGCGGCACAGGTGACTTCAAAAGCCGGGGTTCTCCAGGCTCCCGCAACTGATGACGTGGACGCGACTTCCACTCGATTCTCGACTGGGTCTTGGAGTCGACCAGTCTGAGCGACCGACAAGCGTTACCTTGCGTTCCCCCGAAGCCGAATCCGCCCCAGACAGACCAAAACCCGCAAACCGCAGCCAAGGGGTGATCCCCTTCTACGGCGCGACCGATCCCGACCTGTTTGCTATCGAGCGAGCCAGCATGGATAGGGCCGGCAAGGTCATCCGGTTTCTCGACGAAACGCTGCCCCAAAGCGGCCTCGTTCTCGACGTCGGAGCAGGAGACGGATTCACCGCCGAGGCACTCACCACGCCTTCCCGCACTGTCGTCGCTCTGGAGCCGTCCGCCGGAATGGTCCGGCCCGAGCGGCCGCTGCCCTGGTGCCGGGGCCAGGCGCAGGCCCTCCCATTCACCGACGCCTCGTTCGAAGGCGCATACGCGACCTGGGCCTACTTCTTCCCCGGCTACCACGACATCTCACCGGGGTTGTCCGAGATTCGCCGCGTCACAAGAGCGGGCGGGCCAATTGTGATAGTCGACAACGCCGGCGGTGACGAGTTCACCGCGCTCGGCGGTGAGAAATCGGTCAGCGATATCGACGCGTGGATCGACCTCGGTTTCGAGGTCGTTGTCATCGAGACCGCCTTCGAGTTCGAGACGCTTGACGACGCCCGCCGGCTGCTGCGTTTCTTCTTCGGCGAACGTGGCCTCAAGAACGTCAGCCTGCAAGTCGAATTCAGAGTCGCCTGCTTCGTCAGCGAGGGTATAGGCACAGCCGCCTAGCCCCTCC
>JAPOVO010000054.1 GCA_026708165.1 Chloroflexota bacterium
CCCAGAGCACCGCCAAGCTCAGAGATGTTCTCCTCAAGCCACGGCGTGAAGTCGGTCGCTTCATTGGGCCATACCTCTCTGAGATCGACCTTCTTTCTAATTCCCAGTTTCCCCATCACGGTCATCGCGGCGCTCCCAAAGGTGTCTTCCGTCCGGTGCCGTCCATCCCCTATCCCGCCACAATCGTACAGATGTGGATGAACTGCTCCGAATGTGAAGACTTGGCGACCGGCGCTGCTAGCTCACTGACCGTAGTACAACCCTCTCCCCTCGACTGCCCCTGTCTTTACCCGGCCGCCCCTTCATCCCCGACGAAATCCACCACTTCACCACCACCGCCCGCCGCATCGCCGCCATCTTGCTACTGACAACGCAAAGCACGGCGCGATAAGTCCCTCAATAACGACCCTCGCGTGAGCGCCGAGATATTTACACGCGTGTATCCCTTGGGATACACTTAAGCGGTGATTGAGATCCGCCAGACCGACGTCTACGTTCGGTGGTTCAGAAGGCTTCGGGACAGGCGAGCACGGGCGCGCATCAACGTGCGTATCAGACGGCTGTCATTGGGCAACCCGGGAGACGTTCGACCGGTGGGAGAGGGCGTATCGGAGTTGCGCATAGACTACGGCCCCGGCTACCGCGTGTATTTCGTGTGGCGAGGACCGTCTCTGGCGATCTTGCTGGCCGGCGGTGACAAGAGTTCTCAGAGTCGAGACATTGCCAGGGCGCGCAAACTGGCGCGAGGTCTATAGAAGGAGGCCGCGATGACAAAAACGCATACCCGCCCCTGGGACGCGGCGGATTACCTCGAAACCGACGAAGACGTAGTCGCTTACCTGGAAGCGGCATTCGAGGACGGCGATCCGGGCCTCATAGCCGCCGCCCTGGGCGATGTCGCACGGGCCAGGGGCATGACCAATGTCGCCGCCAAAGCCGGGCTGGGCAGGGAGAGCCTTTACAAGGCGCTATCACCCAACGGCAACCCCGAATTCGCCACCGTGCTCAAGGTCATGCAAGCCCTCGGCCTCCGCCTCCACGCATCCCCAGCGTCAGGGAATGAATCCGGCGTCGTGGCCGCCGCGGAAACACTGAAATGACCAAAGTTCGCGACCTGCATGTGAAGAGGTCTTGAAGTGCTGAACCTGCTGGTCGTCTTCGAGCGGGACGAGGACGGCTGGGAGGTGGCGAGCTGTCCGACGCTCCCCGGCTGTCATAGCCAGGGACGGACGAGGGCCGAGGCGCTGGCCAACATCCGCGAGGCCATCGGCGGCTATCTGGCGAGCATGAGGGAGAACGGGAACCCTCCGCCCTCCTCCTCGGAGTTCGAGATACTCGAAGTGCCGGTTTAGCGACGAGTCTCCCGGTTATATCGAGCCGCCAGGTTTCGAGAAAAGGGTGGAGATGAGGGGATTCGAACCCCTGACCTCTGCCTTGCAAAGGCAGCGCTCTTCCAGCTGAGCTACATCCCCGGGACCCGGAATCCGACCGCGGGCCCTTCAGAGACTCTACTAGAAACTCCGGCGTCGGTAGCCGTTTCCACCGCTGTCGAGTCCAAGCATCCACTCAACCACACCGACGCAAGTCCGCCCGCCCGAAACCCCCGAGGATCGGCCCTTAGCCCCGCCGCCTACCCGTTCCAAAACGCTCCCGGCACAACCCCCGCTTTACACCTGAAACGCTATCTGTAAATCTACCGGCGGAAGCTATCGCGGGGGGCTTTTCACGTCGGGCGCGCCAGGCCCGAGAGGGGAGTAGGAGATATGTCGATGAGGTTGAAATGGCTGTCGGGGCTTTGCTGGCTGTGCGCGGTGGTGATGTTCTTCTTCTACTACTACTTCCCGTTCAACGTCGATTTCGTCCAGACCCTGTGGGACTACGCCATCGATCCCGTAATCCTGGCGACCTTCATCCTTATAGTCATCGTCAACGTAAGCATGTCTCTGCAGGCGCACAACGCGGGCATGGGCTTGCAGAGGCTCCCGATGGACATCTTCACGATGGCCGTTGGATTCACCGGCGCGCTCTACATGCACAACTACGTTCTCAAGTTCGCCGGATCGTTCGAGCCCAGCGCCGTGCTGTGGGACGTGCTCGCTGCCGCCGTCATCGTCATCATGCCCGTATCCGGCATCAGCTACTGGCGCCTGTCAAAGCGCTCGTAGGAGTAGCTAACGACTTACCGCCTATGGCCGCGCCTCCATGCGGCGCAGGGCGCTAGAGGCCGCACCCTAAAGCTCGCGTCTGGTCCACATCGGTGGGCTACTTGCGCGGCTGCCAGTTCAGCGCCCTCTCCAGGTTCGAGAGGTATTCCGCGAACGCCCGGCGTCCCGTCGGCGTCGCCTCCGCCCACGTGCGCGGCTTGGAGTCCAGGAACTCCTTGGTGATAGCCAGATATCCGGCTTCCTCTAGCTTGCGTAGGTGCGTGGTCAGATTGCCTCCGGTCAGATCGAGCGTCTTCTGAATGAATCCATAGGCTAGCCGCCCCGATTCGGGCTGCGAGACCAGCATCGTCATAATCCGCAGCCGCGTGGGCTGGTGGATGGTCTCGTCAAGGACGATGGCCTCGTCGGTCAATTGGCCCCACTCTTGCGTATCCACCACGCGCCCACGACCACTACCACGAGCATCAGCGCCACCGAAACCGCCGGAGCCAAGTCGCCCACGAGATGTTTGGGAATGTAGAACGCCGCCGCGAACCCTGCTCCGACCACCGCCAGTATCGGGCGATGCATGATGCCGAACAATATGTATCCCAGCGACACTATGCCGATGATGACGGCCGGTATCTTGTGCCCGTCTTCGGCGTTCCACATTCCCGCTGCCGCCGGGATGATAAACATCGCTGCGACCACCGCGAGCCAGTAGAGGAATACCCGGATGCCGGCGCTGCGGGCGGCATCGCCGGGGGCAATCTTCCGCAGGGCCCGGCGTCCAATCAAACCGCTTCCCACCATGCCCGGCACCATCAGGATCCCCCACACCACCCCGAAGATCCACGGGCTGCGGTCGGCAAACTCGGATGCCAGCGTCATGATCGCGTACTGCGTACCGAACCCCACCGAGACGATTCCGGCCCAGAAAAGCAATATCGTCTCTGATCCCGCGACGTACATCGAGCTCCTGGCCGAGTCCATGGTCGCGTGAATGTCGCGCCAGCTCTCCTCTGGCGTTAGCGTCTCTGTTCCACTGCCTGGTTTCTGCATTGCCAATCTCCTTGCCGTCAGGTGCTCCGCCGCGCCGCAGCTTGATTTCCTGAGCTTGCTTGATATGATTGTCTCACAAAGCAGTTTGCAAGACAAACTAGATCGGCACACGAAAGGAGGCCATGAACGTGAGACCTACGAACGCCCTCGCGTTGCAGGTGAAATCGCTGCGAAAGGTATACGGCGACGTGGTGGCCGTTGACGACCTGAGCTTCGAGGTAGAGCGCGGGAGCATCTTCTGCATGATCGGACCAAACGGCGCCGGCAAGACCACCACCATCGAGTGCATCGAGGGGTTGCGTAAGCCTGATGCTGGCTCGGTTGTCGTCGCTGGACTGGACCCCATGGCCGACCGCGCCAGGTTCGTCCACACGATAGGCGTGCAGTTGCAGGATGTCGGAATTCCTCCGCGTATGAAGGTGCGGGAGGCGCTGCGCCTGTTCGCCTCCCTCTATCGGACGTCCATATCCCAGTCTGAGTTGACCGATGAGCTGGGGCTCGACGGCAGTCTCCGCAAACAATATGGGTCGCTTTCCGGCGGCCAGAAGCGGCGCGTCAACATTGCCCTCGCCCTTGTGGGAAATCCCGAAATCGCGTTCTTGGACGAACCTACCACCGGCCTCGACCCTGAATACCGCTTCCGGTTCTGGGAGTACCTCAAGCGGCAGAACTCTCGCGGTATGACGATTGTGGCGACCACGCATTACATGGAGGAGGCGCGCGAATACTGTGACGAGGTGCTGCTGATGAACGAAGGCAGAGTCGCCGCATCCGGACCTCCCGAGCGCCTTATCGCGGAGTCGGGACTGGCGGCCCGCGTAGTCCTGCCAAGGGCAACGCTTGGGACCCTCGGAGAGGACGACCTGGCGGCATTGCCGGGCGTCGTTCATGTCCGCACGACGGAGACGAGCTTCTACATCTATGGAGACGGCAATCTGGTGGGCGACGTTTCGGACTTCCTGAGCGAGAGGGGTGTTTCGCCCGGAGTAGTCGAGGCGCGGCCCGCCAACCTGGACGATGTCTACTTTCTCGCCGTCGGGAATCAAGACCCGCAAGGAGGACGGAAATGAACTCTACCGCTCTTGGCCGGCTGATCCACACGGAGCTGCTTCTCGTGGCGCGCGAGCCTGCCGCCGTGTTCACGTCGGTGATATTGCCGTTGGCGATCTTCTTGGCATTGGGGTTCTCGGTCGGCGGCGTCGAGATTCCCGTGGACAGGGACGCGGGCGTCGTGGAGATGTTCCATGTAAGAGATGTTTTGCTCGCGGGCAACATTGCTTGGGTGACGGCGATCTTCGGCATCGTCTCGTTGCCACAGGCGCTGGTGGCGTTTCGTCAGCACGGGGTGTTTCGACGTTACAGGGTCACCCCCATGCCGTCCTACATGCTCATAGCTGCGCCACTGACCGTGGGCGCGGTCGTCATAACGGCGTCATTGGCTCTCATGCTCGTCGTGGGATGGGGGGTATTCGACATACGCTTCGCGGGCAACGCGGCGCTGGTGGCGCTGGCGATATTCGTCTCGTACATGGCGTTTGCCGCTTTGGGGGCCGCTGTCACAGCCCGCATCCGCAATGTTCGGACGGCCTTGGGGCTGGGGTTTGTTTTTTTCGCGCCCATGTACGTGCTGAGCGGGTCGTTCGGTCCAAGGGAGACGTTCCCCGCCGCGCTTCGCGTGGTGGGCGACTGGCTGCCGCTAACGCACTCCTATGATCTGCTCACGTTCCTCTGGCTTGGTGGGACCTGGGAGGTGGAGACCACTATCGGCACACCCATCTGGTTCTCCTTTGTCTATCTGGGGGTGCTGGCGGCCGCCTGCGTCGCCGCCGCCGCCCGACTGTTCCGGTGGGACTAGCTGACGCGGAGCGATCCTCACGCTTTGTTTAGATTCAGCGCCTATTGGAACAGCGAGATCGACGAAGGTGGCTAAACCTGCCCGCTAGCTCAACGCCCCACGCCAATTCGAGCCGTCCGGCCTACTGGCAGGTTCCCGCCGTCGGAGCGTCGTCCTGAGCCGGAATGTTCCGGTATTGAATTCGCTCGGGTATTTGCGGATCGGTCGACAGCGTCAGCGAGTCCGAGTAGCGCAGCAGATGCGTTCCGCCGCCTACCCAGGCCCAGTTCTTGCCGTAGGCGTTGAACGTCTTGCGCGGCGCCTCCAGCCTGAGCATGTGCGAACCGACCTCCAGTCTGCGCTCGTTGCCAATGTGATCGGATATGTGGACGGCGCCCGCCGGTTGGCCCTCGGATTGCTCGAAACTGAGTTCTAGCTCCACGGGCTCGCGCGCGCGATTGTAGAAAACGCTGGTGACGAACCCGGGTCCGGGCACGTCTATCCGGACCGGTCCGGCGTACGCGTGGGCCGCCCGCTCCCCGCCCACATCCGGAAGCTTGCGGCGCTGCGGATGCTTACGGTCAACGTGCGCTAGGTAGCGTACGGCGGCGCGCGCCCCGCGGCCCGAGTCCGCGTATAGCGGATAGTCCACCAGCTTATGCAGCGCAATCTCGTCGGCGCCCGCCGCGAAGGCGTTCGCCATCGACTGGATGATGAAATGCGCCTTGTCCTCTTCGTCGAACAATGCGCAAAGCCCGGGATCGTCCTGCAGCCCAGTCTCGATCACTATCAGCCGACGATCTCCCGCCAGCGGGTAGGGGGCGCCCACACTGTCCGAGAGCGTGTCCAGCGCCTCGCGGTAGTTCCCCACGACTCGGTAGACCCGCTCCGGCTCCTTGTGCAGAGTCAGCGACACGTCATGGAAGAAGAAGTTCGATGCGACCAGCGCCTCGCGGTCCAGCTGTCCGGCCAGAAACTCCACCCAGCCGTCCCAGAACTGCATCCCTCTCGGTGTGGCGTCGCACGCGGCGTCCACCAGGCCCAGAGACGGGAAGATCAGACGCGCCGCCGGATCGACGGCGCTCATCGAGTCGTGGGCAACCTGTACCAGCCGGTAGAGCAGTCGCCGTCTCTGGCCGTCGTCAATCTCGCCCGACAGCGCTTCGCCCTCTCCATCGGTGCGCGCTATCCAGCGCTGGTGAGCTTCTCCGCCCCAGGCGTAGCCCGGCATCGAGGGCCGGCATATGTCCGGTTCGTTGGCCGCTATCCAGCGTGAGATGGGGTTCAGGCCCGAAGCCGATTCTGATGGGTCATCTGGCAGCGGCCGCCGACTCGAGACTACGCCGTGGACAAAGCGCCCGTAGTGGTTTGCCGGATCGCTGGCCGGTAGCTCCAGTCCGCTCGGCGGATTGTATTTCGCCGGGTGTTCCGCCCCGCCGCCCGCGTAGGCCGGAGTGAACTGCAGCAGCCCGATGACTTCGCGGCTCACGCGGAAGTTACGGTCCGTGGCGATGGTGGGCAGCGCCGCCTCGCTGTAGCCATGCTGCATCGCATTCCAGATGAACTGCTCGCGGTCCCACCGCAGCCCGAGCGCGTCCATGTGGGCTATGCCTGTGTCCGGCCCCTCCTCGCTGGCCAGCGTGCAGCCAAATCCGCGGTCGAGGCCGCTCACGTCCCCGGGTAGGTCGTCGAACGTAAGTGGGCCGGGTATGCGCAGGTCCAGCGTCTCCGGCGCCACCGCTGCGGCCGGCAGCCGGGTCGACATGCCCTCGAAATATCGCCTGTAAAGCTGTCCCAGCACGCCCAGTCGGACCCCGCCCGAGGAGTTCTCCAGTCCCAGGTTTGCAAAAAGGTTTCGCACGGTTCCGAAAACGTTGCGCGGATTCGAACGCGCCGGACCGGTTTGTAGGGCCGGGTTGGCGGCCACGAACGCGTCGATTGCGCCATCCACCTGAGCTCCGCGACCGTGCGCCGGCCAGCCGTCGAACTCGAGCTGGGTAGCGTTGGAATGATTGTCCGCGATCGCGGGGCCGTTCACGATAAGGTCAACCAGCGGCCCCAGCTCGGGTTGACCGCCGCGCTTGGACTGAATAAACAGCACGCAGGCAAACAGTTGATACCAGTTGTTGGAGTCCTCCCAGACGCTACTGATCGGCGGCCCGTACCAGGTGTGCCCGCCTGCGCTGTCGTAGAAGGACCAGAATTGCGGGCCTCCCGCTACGTCGCGGACATAGAAGCCGCTACCTCCGCCAAAGATGGGGAAGAAAGCGCCATCCCCCACCTCCACCGCCGACGCCGGCAATATCTGCGTCGCGCCGAACGCCGTCCTAACTGAACCGGTCCAGCCCAGGCTCCCCGCCGTGAGCGCCGCAGCCCAGGCCAGCAGCCGCCGCCTGCTCAGCATCGTCCTGTGAATCACGGCGCCTCCCGAGGCTGATCCGTGCGTCTTGTGACTGCCCAATGGTTCCCGCCCGACCAGCTTCCCACTCTACAGGTTCGCCTTCTTCCCATGTACGAGCTGGAACTGGGGTGAACGCCGCCTCTCGTCCGTCCGTGAGCCGTCATCGAGTCCTCGGGGCCGCACGGCGCTGCCTGACCGTTGCTCGGCCGGGCCGCTGGCTCATCTTCCATAGTCTCCGTTCCGCTATCTCTGAATTGACAATGATTCGGTCGGCGGGAAAAATTGCACTGTCATCCTGGTTGCCGAAGTGATGCCGCTTTTCTGCGGGAGGCTGTTGGATGTCTGTATCCGGAACCCGTGAACGATCGGGGGCGGCTCTGATCGAAGTTATCGCCGTGTGGCTCCGCTCGAAGCCGGCCGTCAGCGCCTCAGCGTCTGTACTTGGTAGCGCCCGCATCCTCCGCTGTGCCGGCCCACGCCCGCGCTCGACTCCGCCGCTTCGCTACACGCCATGACCCGGATACTCGGCGGGTTCAGTCGGCTGGTCACGGTCCGCCCGTGGATCACACTTCTCGTCTTGTTCATCATCACCTTTGGATTGGCGGCAGGCGCGGCTTTCCGCGCGCCGCCCCCTACGACCGCTGAGACGCTTCCCGACGACAGCCCCGTTGCCGACGCAATGGCTGAGATCAATGAGCTCTTCGGGGATCACGGCGAGATTAGCGCCGTCACGCTCGTGTTCCGGGGCGACGCGCTCACGCCCGCCGGGCTCTCTCAGATGGACGCCCTCATCACCGACAGCGCCGGCGACCCGGCCGTGCAGCAGCTCCTGGCTCCGGCCGATCCAATCATCGCGCCTTCCTCGCTGATCAAGTTTGTGCTCGGCGTGGACAGTTTCGACTCGGTAACGCAGGCGCAAATCGATGCCGTTCGCGTACTGCCGGAGATTCAGCCGGCTCTCGCGGCAATGACCGGCACCGACGTCGACGGCACGCGCGTCGCGATCGGCAACATCCGCCTGCTCAAAACTGGCGACGAGCGACTTGCGACCGCCGAGCGAAAGATCAACGAGCTGGCCCACGCGTCCGAAGGGCCGCTGCGCGGGAGCAGCGTGTCGTTCATTGTGATCGAGGACGAGTACAAGGAGGCCACCGAGACGGGGATGGGTCCTTTGATTGGCCTGGCCTTCCTGCTGATTGCGTTGCTGCTCTGGCTCTTCATGCGCACGTTGTCGGACATGTGGCTGACGCTGGGCGGACTCCTCACGTCGATCATTTGGATTATCGGTGCGGAAGGCTGGCTCGGGCCGAATGCGCTCGGTCTTATCGGCCCACCGAACTCGCTGACCACGATGGTGCCGATTATCGTGATCGGCCTCACCGTGGACTATGCCATTCAGACAATCTCGCACTACCGCGAGCAACGTACCGAAGGTGAGGATGTGCGCGGGGCCATTCGTATCGGACTGCGTATCGTGGCTGTCCCGCTGCTGCTGGCTGCGATCACGACCATCGTCGGTATGTTGGCCAGCCTGTTCTCCCCAATCGAAATCGTCCGCGACTTCGGCGTCGTCGCGGGACTGGGCATCGGGATGAGCCTGATCGTCATGCTGACGCTGGTTCCGGCCGCCCGGACGATCATCGACCGGCGGCGCGAGGCGCGTGGCAAGTTGAAGCCGCCCCGACCAATCGTGCACGCTTTGCCGGGCATCGAGCGGGTGGCTGGCCTGCTGGGCCGAAGTGTGACCCGCTGGCCTGCGTATTACATGCTCGCCGTGACCGCGATCACGATTGGGCTTGGAATTGCGGCCACCGGGCTGAAATCGGAATTCAAGATCCAGGACGTCCTCCCTAGAGGTGGCGCCGTGTTGGCGGACTGGGACACCCTCGATGCTGCTGTCGGTGGCTCGGCCGAGATAACCAACGTGCTCATCAGGGCCGAAGCGACGGAGACCCGCACGCTGCTCAACGTGCAGGACCTTACAACCGCCTTCCTCGATGAAACCCGGCGCCCGTCGACCGCGGCTGGACCGATTCAGACATCGTATGAGTTGCTGCTGCGCGACTGGACCACCGACAGTGGGGAGCCGGGCGACAAGTACGACGCGGAAATCGCGGCTCTCTTCCGTGAAGCCTCGGCGGGCGTGCAACTCGATCCGGAGCTGATGCAGCAAATCCTCGACAGGCTCGACGCCATGGATCCCGCGTTAGGGCG
>JAPOVO010000038.1 GCA_026708165.1 Chloroflexota bacterium
TTCTGGCCCTGGTCAGAGTTCCCCCACGCCGCGCCGGTCGGGGCACTGCAACGCGGCCACAAGCCCGCGTTCACGCTGTCGTATGCCCTGGCGCTGGTCGTGCTCACCCATGCCGCTTCCCCCCGACGACGCTCGTGGCTCTCGGTGATGATGCTTGCGGGGCTTGTCGGGTTCCTGGGCCTTCTTTCGACTTCGCTTGTTCCTATAGTGCTCGTGGTGTGGGCTGGTCTCGAAGCCACCTTCTTGATTCAAACCAGACGCGCTGGTACAGCTCGATGGAGCGATGCAGCCAGGTCTGCCTCGGGCCTTGTCTTTGCCGCCCTTCTGCTATTGGCCGGGGGATTCTCTTCTCATATCCTGGGCGGCTCCGCGGCATCTACTTTTTTGTTCGGCATCAACGAGTATTTCAAAGGCTGGCGGCTGCTCGGCACGTTCGGCCGGCTGCCGGGCGGCGTCGGTATCTTGAGCATCGGCCCGCTGGTCGTTGCCGGGGTTGCGGCGTTGCTGGCTTGGCGCGACCGCCTGGTGCAGGCGCTGCTGGCCGTAACCGGCATCCTGTTGTTAGCTTGGCTGCTGCTGACCTATGAGCCTCGACCGTGGGACATCCAACGTATTGAAGGTCATGCGCGCGTCTTCGCCCTGTTTGCGCTCCTGATCGCTCTCAGCACCCGCCTCCCTGATCTGCGGCACGCGCCCTTGCGCTACGCGGTCGGAGCCGCGATCGTGCTCCTGATCGTCTGGCCGACCACCATCCACCCAATCCGCAACTTGGCCCATGCCCTGGGGAATGGCGTGCAAGTCGCGAATGCGCAGCCGATGCACGAGGACTCCGGCGAGCTTTCCAGCCGGCGGTTTGTGCTCGAATCCTTCCCGTCGAAGCGAATCGCGGCTTACATCCGTGAGAACACCGACGCCGACGCCCGCATCTTCTCGCCCAGCCCACGTCAACTGACGTACGCCACGGGCCGTCCCAGCGCGTCGGGGTTTGTTGGACTTGTCCATGGTCTTGCAGCCGAGGGCCCCGAATATCGGGATGTCCTCGGCTATCTGGAGCCGGCCGCAACTCGCCGGCTTGGCATCGACTACGTTCACGCCTCAGAGGATTGGGTCGACAGCCTGCCGGATGAAGCGGTCCAGCGGCTTCGTAATCCTCGATTGTTCGAACTCTTGATCCGCGACGAGTCCGAGAGCCTGTACCGTGTGTTGCCCGCGTTCCTGCGCCTCGATGCGCCGCCCGCGCCCGGCTCTTACGAGGCGTTGCGACAAGCCGTGCCCGCGTCCACAGTGGTATTGCTGCCGGGGGAATTCGAGGCGAGCGGCAGCCGCTATACGGCGAGGACTTGGATCCGCACGGCTCGCGCTTTGTCGCATACCCGCCTGCTCGGCTTCATAAATCCCACGAGACTGCATTTGCTAACCCCGTGGCGGGCTGAGCCGGTTGGCGACCAGGTGCCCGACCTCATCATCACCCCGGCTCAATTCTCGCCCTGGATGTTTCCCGCCGCCTCGCGCCAGCCGATTTGGTGGAACGACGAGACCGCCGTTTATGCGCTCGACGAGGCAGTCGATCCGATCAGGCCTCCACCGCCTTGGGCAGAACCGCTGCCATTTGGCGTCCGGGTATCGGAGGTATCGGAGGCGGATGGACGTATCGCGTTCACCGCAACCTTCGACGACCGCGCGCCTGACCAATGGACGGGTCAGGACTGGGTGATCGTCGAAATTCAGTCTCCGCCCTGGAACCTCCCGAAACAGGTCTTCGGCAACGGCAGCGCTGCCATCGCAACGTGGTTTGACAGCTATTTGAATCCCGGACAGGACGTCAGCTCTTTCGCCTATGAGTTCGACCCCCGCGAGCCTTTCCTGGCGGTCCGAAGAGGAGGCGGCGTGATGGAGCCGCTGCAACGGTCCGAAGGAGAGCTGGCCCCCGGCGACTACTTGCTTGCCGTGCGTTTGCGGCACGAATACAAGCCGAACCAGTGGCGCGATGCCGCCATCATTCCCGTGCTCAGGATCACAGTCTCGGACACCGGCAACATCTCCTATGAGGTCCATGAGGATGTACTCGGCAGCTAGGAGATCGGATCGATGACAGTCGATCCGTCGGTCGTCCCCGGCCTGCTCTTCCTGCTGGCTGAGCTCGTCGCGCTCGTCGGCGTTGGTTACGTCATTGTCTTGGTGGCGCTGCGAGAGACCGATCGCCGGGTCGCGCTGGCGCAAGGTCTGATCGTCGGACCGGCTATCTGGGGCGTCGTCGTCAACCTGGTCATGTTCGTACTGCCAGGAATGGCGGGCGCAATCGCTGGCTGGGTGTTCGTGCTG
Source organism: Chloroflexota bacterium (assembly GCA_026708165.1). GTDB lineage: Bacteria > Chloroflexota > UBA11872 > UBA11872 > VXNJ01 > JAPOVO01. The sequence continues at coordinate 2,323 of JAPOVO010000038.1, forward strand.
ACGCTGGCAGCCGTCCTCGTCTGGCGCTCGTCGAAATCGGTTAGGCCGCGCTTGCGCGTGACGGCGGTGTTGGCTCTGGCGATACTGGCGGCGCTGTTCTGGATCGCGCTCGCCAGCCGTCAGATGTTGTGGATAACCGACGCGCCCAATCATTTGGGAGTTGCGGCGTCGATCCGTGCGGGGATATTTCCACCCGAGCTGTCTTGGATCCCGGGTACACCGGTTCCTTATCACTACGGCGCATACATGTTGATGGGGCTTCTGGCCCCGCCGTCAGGACCTAACCTCGCGTTCGTACACGAGTTGCTCAGCGCTTATGCCTGGGCGAGCTTGGTGTTGGTCGTGGGGACAGCGCTTCTGCGGCGTGGGGGGTGGTTTAGCGCATTGATATTGACCCCGCTGCTGCTCAGCACTGGCGCCTGGACATTTGAACGGGCACTTGAACTCATTCACATTCCCATACCAGAGGATTTGCCGACCGCCGGAATTCGGGCTTCCCTGACAGAGATCTACTGGCCGCCAACGTCGGGAGATTTCGCGGGAAAACTTGCGGCGCTTCCAAATATCTGGAAGCCTGCGTTTCCGTTGGCTTATGGGCTTGCGTTCATAGTTTTGCAGCGCGCCGCGAGCTCGGAACGCCGCACGTGGCCCGCCATCCTGACCCTCGCCGCGCTCACGGGCTATCTCGGCCTCACTTCTTCCACGCTCACTCCGGTTGTGCTGTTCTTGTGGGCAGGGCTTGAGGCAATTCACTTCGTGAAGTGCAGGCGCGCGGGTTCGTCGTTGCGGATGGCTCTGGGCCGCCCGGTCTGTGGGCTCGCGGTCGCCGCGCTTCTAACGCTTACCGGAGCGTCTTCTGCGCTGATATTGGGAGAGTCGACTACGTCTGGCTTATCGCTCGGCTGGGTCGACAACCTCCATATCTGGCGACCGCTCGGCGCGTTTGAGACGCTGCCGGGAGGAGTAGCACTGCTTGGTCTCGGCCCGCTGGCTGTCGCTGGCGTGGCAGCGCTAGCTGGCTGGCGCGATCGATTCGTGCTGGCGCTGACCGTGGGTGCGTTGATGCTGATGGTCGCCGCGTTGGTGCTGCGTTACGACCCCGCTCCGCACGACTTGGGACGCCTGGCTGGTCATGCCCGCAATTTGGCGCTGCTCGCGCTATTGCTTGCTCTAAGCAGCCAAATGGCTAAGCTGGGGTCCCGTTGGCGCTATGCGGCTGGTGCTCTGCTGGTGGGCTTGGTTGTTTGGCCTACGATCTCAGCGCCGGTCAGCAACCTCAGACGGGCGATAGAGAGAGGGATCGAGGTGGCCAACGCCGGGCCGGCTTTGAACGCCGACGGCCAGTGGTTGGCGAGGCGTCACAAGCTGCGGGGCTTGCCCGACCGCATCGCCGATTTCATTCGCAACAACACCGCGGTCGATCCACGTGTGTTCTCGCCCAACCCGCATGAAATGACCTACGCCACGGGCCGTCCGAACGCATCGGGACTTGCCGGACTCGTTCACGTGCACCCGCGAGAAGGGCCTACGTATAAGGACGTTCTGAATTTCCTGGAGATGGCGGCCATCCGACGGCTCGGAATTGAGTACATTCACGCGCCCGATTCGTGGGTGGAAAGTCTGCCTGACGATGCAGTCGAACGGCTCAAGGACCCTCGCCTGTTCGAGCCTCTAGTCCGCGACGAGTCTGAGAGCTTGTACCGCGTCTTACCTGCGTTTCTCACTCTTGACGTGCCTCCCGCAGCCGGTTCGTTCGAGAGCTTGCGACAGGCTGTTCCGGAGTCGGCAACGGTGTTGATCTCGGAGGGTTTCGAATCCATTCTCCTATATCAGACGGCATGGCCCCTATCGCATGCCCGGCTGCTGGGCAGTATTGAGCCGAACACAGTGCACTTGCGTTCGCCTTGGCAGATTGGGCAGGTCGGCGAAGAGGCGCCCGACCTGATTATCACACCGGTGGCCTTCCTTCCTTGGGCGCTTCCTCCGGCGGCGCGTGAGCCTATCTGGTGGGACGAGCAGGTGGCCGTCTACGCGCTCAATGGAGCCGTCGATCCCATCATGCCCCCGCCCCCGTCGGCGGAGCCGCTGCAGTTCAGCGTCCGGATCTCGGACGTAAGCGATTCGGGAGCACGCATCGCTTTCACCGCAACTTTCGACGACGGCGCTCCCGATCTGTGGTCAAGCCAGGACTGGGTATTGATCGCCACCGATCCTCTGCCTTGGAACCCACAAAAACAGGTTCTGCCAAACGGCCCTGCCGCCATCGCTGTGTGGTTTATTAGCTATCTGAATCCCGGCAAGGGTACGACCTCTCTCATTCACGAGTTTGACTTCCACGCTCCCAGCTTGGCCGTCCAAAGAGAGCACGGTGTTTTCAAGCCACTTGAACGGTCCGAAGGGGTGCTGGACGCGGATAGCTACGTACTGGCGGTGCGTCTGCGGCACGAAGACAAGCCGAACCAATGGCGCGATACCGCCATCATTCCCGTGCTCAGAATCACAGTCTCAGACACCGGCGAGGTCTCGTATGAAGTCCACGAAGACCTGCAAGGCGGTTAGAAAGTCGGGGCGATCGGCGGCCAAATAGTCGATGTAACCTCTCGTGATCCTCCCTGCCTCTAACAACTCATAGGGGCGCGTTCAAACTTGACCGATTCCATGACATCCAGACCAGGGACTTACGGTTAGATCGCGACAGCCTTCAGCGCATCCCGCAGATCAATAGGCCCATAGCCGCTGAACTCGTCTGCCAAGCTCGGCTCCACGCTCCCGTCTCGGTCGGCGACTATGACACTGCCAGAAGACTGGTGGATCAGGAAATGGGCGGGCTCATCACGTTGACTCACTCGGGCATACCTGTGACCTCTCACCGAACCTAAACCTTAGCTCGTCTGGCTAAACTGACGGGTGGCTTGACTTGCTGAGGCAGATCGGTCGGTTTCCGTCCCACGCAATCGTCCCGACCGACTGAAGCGTCAATGATGCCGAGCGCTTCGAAATAGGGGAGTGATGAGCGAGCAGCAAATCCAAAGCCTGGACATCTCTGTAGCCGACCTCTTTCAGTCTTTCTACGTCGTGCCCGATTACCAGCGGGAGTTCGTTTGGACGGACGCAGAGGTCGAGCAACTTCTGTCTGATGTACTAGGCGCTATGGGTGATAGCTCTCCCGGCAAGGAGCCAGAGTATTTCATCGGCTCAATCGTCGTGTGTCCGGGCAAGGATGAGTTGCTCGAACTGATCGACGGGCAGCAACGGATGACTACGCTCTTTGTAACCCTGTGCGGCATTCGAGATCACATCAATCTGCTCGGAGACGGCCCCCTACGCGTCCTCGACAACCAGATCGCAGCGTTCCGAATTGATGCAAGTGGACAAGAAGTCTCCCGCAACCGGCTCGACCTGCAATATGACGACAGCGGAAAGATCCTCGAACGCATAGCTGCAGGGGAAGACCTAAGTGGAGGTGACCACCGAACCCGCTCAATGACCAACATCCGGTCCGCCTATGACGCTGTCCGTCAGTTCCTGACAGCGTCATTTGAAGACCTCAGCGCTGTTCGTCGCTATTACGCATACCTCACTAACAAAGTGAAGCTGATTCGAATACATACGGTGGAAGTCGGACGGGCTCTGAAGATTTTTGAAACCATCAATGACCGGGGCGTGGGTCTCGATGCTATGGATCTACTCAAGAACCTGCTTTTCATGAAAGCAAATTCTGATGAGTTCGGAAGACTCAAAACGGCGTGGAAGGAACTGCAGGACACGCTCTACGAGCTAAGGGAAAAGCCGCTTCGCTTCCTAAGGTATTTCATATTTAGTCGCTACGACGTTGACACGCTGCGCGAAGATGCTATCTATGATTGGTTTTCGAAAAATGAATGTCTGTGCGGGTATTCGGCGGCACCCGTCCAATTCGCAACTGAACTCATTGAAGCCGCCAAAGCCTACGGGAATTTCCTGCGAGGCAGGTACAGCGACGGGCGAAAGAGTCGTTACTTGGAAAACATGCGCATACTGGGTGGTCGAGCCGCACGTCAGCATCTCATCCTACTTCTCGCCGGCCGTCATCTATCTCGCGAACTCTTTGACCGATTGTGTCGCGACCTAGAAAACCTGTTCTTCTGTTACGTCATTACTCGCGAGCCGACCAGAGCATTCGAGCGCGATTTCGCTGCTTGGGCAAAGGAGGTGCGCTCTGCCAATTCAGAGGAGGACCTCAATATCTTCTTGCGCAACCGGTTTGATAGCGCCAAAGCCGAACTCGCCGCACGGTTTGGTAGCGCGTTCGAGCGACTGACCACCGAATCATTGCAACGCTATCGCTTGCGGTATGTGCTCGCCAAATTTTCTCAGTGGGTAGAGCTAGCGGCCTTCGGCGAGACCGAGGAAACTCGGTGGCTCTCGATTTTCGTCAGCAGAGGATACGAGGTAGAGCACATATTCCCGCAGACACCGAGCGAAAACGCCCAGCGGGAGTTCGGTACGTACGACAGCGACTCACGAGTTGCCGAAAAGCTCGGAAATCTGGTGCTCGTCGAGAAGTCAATCAACAGCTCTCTCGGAAACCGCGCCTACTCCGAGAAGAAAGACGTCTACGCACAGTCGAAGCTATTGCTCACGAGGTCACTGGCGACAAAACCGCACATCGGGGTCAATACCAAGATAGATGCCGCGGTTGCTGAATTCGACGCCTTCGAAGTCTGGAGCGAGCGGTCGATTGCCTCCCGCCAGTCGAAGCTAACAGAGGTGGCCCACAGAGTGTGGGACGTTGAAGTCCAACCGGTCGCGGGAGCCTCAAGTGAGCTCACTTCCACAGTCTCCTGAGGCCGCGTAGCAGTCAGGATTACAATGCGAACTGCACATACGAACTGAATGGAAGTTTGACGCTTGCCAACGGACCAAGAGCTCACGCGCCTGCGCCTTGTGGAAACCGTTCTGCGTGAAATCGACATCGCGCCGCTAAGACGCCTAGTACGAAGCGAGTCCCAGTGGCGGCAACTATCTGCCGGTTTTCGCCCCGACCACATCAGCAAAAACGTCCTGATCATGCGAGGGCCTCAGATCGCCCGCCGGCCAACGCTTGTTCAGGAGTTGCTTCTCGCTTTCTTCAAGAGCCTTGGTATCGACAGAACCAGCCTAAAGGAAGGGCTCAAGGAGGCGGCCGACGATACGAGGCTGTCGCCCTCCTCTCGCACGTTGTTTCAGACTGCGGCGACAATCGAATTCCACCGTATCCCACGAGGCAAATCCACTTCGTCGGCAATTGCTCGGTTCGACTATCCCAGTGCCGCATCTAGCATCGACACAGCCAAATCGGAACCACATCCGGTTGCGGATGGCGCATCCGATGAGCATTCGCAGACCGGCGAAACGTCGCCAGCTACCGCCTCCCACGAAAGTCGCCCACCTGGCGGTGAGTCGGAGAAATTAAAGGAATGGCGACAGGCAGAAGAGTTCGTGTGGGAGCCTCCTCAAGACGAATCAGGCGCCGCACAGGAAGTCGTCACACTATTTGAACGGAGCCTCGTCGCCTTCGTTCGGTGGCGCCTGGAGAAGATACACGGAGAGAAGTGGCTAAAGAGGGGCTGTGGCAACTTCCTCAAAATCTGGAGGAGCAGAGCAGCCCGAAGGAGTGCGCTAGAGCCGGACTCTTTGCTTGGTTACGCCGAACTCGGCGAAATCAAAGACATCATCATCAACAAGGCCAACTGGCCAGTGTTCGAAGTGTATTTCGAAAAGAAACAATTCGTCCAACAGGCACTAGACGAAGTGATCCCCCTGCGGGTCTCGGGTATGCATCCTGGAGAACGAGAGCTGTTTCTTACCGAGCATATTTCAGCAATCGCCAAGATGGTGAAAATGGCCGGGTTGTATCACCCGGAGACTGCTGCTCCGATTGACCAGTTGTTTCTGCAACTCACCGGAAACCAAGAGGCTGCTGTCGATGGGAGCAGCGGAACAGAGGGAACTCCAATCCAGACCAACTTGACGCAACTCGAAGATCCCGGTCTTGTGGGTCGAGGAGCGGAGTTACGGTCGCTGAATGAATTTTGGAATGACCCATTCTCCAGGATCGCCTCGATTGTTGGAGCTGGCGGCGTAGGCAAGACTGCCCTGCTCGAGGAATTCGTTGATCGCCGCCTGCGAGCTCGCCCCCGGCCGAAGGAATTGCCAGATCCGGAAGTCTTGATCTACCTCACAGCCAAGGACAACTATCTGGAGGGCGTTACGCAACCTCCTCGACGTATGCATTTCAACACTCTCCGTCAGATATATAGGGTGACTGCGGAGACAATCTCTGGCGAAGATCACGAAGGTAGCGACACTGCTGAACTGCGCCAACTCGTCTTCTCGCTAGCCAAGGAGATACGAGTCCTATTCGCTCTGGACAATTTGGAGAGCCTCACCGCGGACGAGATGGAGGAGGTCGGTCGCTTCTTGGACGACCTCCCGTCACCAAGTAAAGCCATCATTACGACGAGAGACAACCGACGCATGGGGAACACCATCCCTCTCGCAGGGCTACCGCATGAGGATGCGCGCGAGCTGCTACTGAGGTCACTGTCCGAAGCTCAGATCGAACCGGATGAAGAGCAGCTGGCGACTCTGGATGAGATTATTGAGAAAACCGAAGGAGTACCCCTCTATCTGAAGCACGCTGCGAACGCGATAACTCAGGGTGGTTGTTCTCCCGACGAAGCTCTTCAAAGGTTGTCTGGGAAGTCGATTTTGGAGTTCCTGGAATTCTCATACGCCAATTGCTTCGAACGGATCTCTGCGGGGGCAATGAGAGTCGCGTATTTCCTTGCGCTTTCGCCCCGACCTCGTCGGCGCAATGAACTGCAAAGAGTCTGCGAAGAGTCCGGCGAATTGGATGAATCTCTGGAGCGCCTCGCCCAATTGGCCTTCGTGGAGCGCGTCGATGAAAACAAACAAGGAATCAGATTCAAGCTATCGAGTCCCCAACTCGCAGAATTCGTCCGACTAAAAGTACCAAATGCGCTGCCGGCAAATGTGGTGGCCTTAGTAGCTAACCAGGTTGGAACCCCGACCCTCTCGTCTCCGAAAAATGTCGAGATAGAAGTGCGAAGAATCGTTAAGGCCGCAAACTCTGCGTGGCAAATCAGTTGGGAAAACGGGATCGCAAAACTGGAGCAGGCTCGGCGAGACTGGAACGACCATCCCATGATTCTCGCGAGGCTCGGCTATTTCTACTTCCGGAACCGCCGACGTCGACGCGCAAGGGACTTGAACGAACAATCAATTAAGAAGGGTTATGAGCAGCCTGAGTCGTACG
>JAPOVO010000070.1 GCA_026708165.1 Chloroflexota bacterium
CGATGGGTATCAACTTCCTGCTCACGAGCCCTGCCAGCGGCGGCGGGCGCGCCGAGGGGTTGATTGGAAAGGCCATCGCCGGCAATCGCGACTACTGGGTGCTGGGAGTGATGGGCGGCCTGACGGTGGAGGGGACGAAACTCAAGCGCGATTTCTCGCATGACGCCCTGAACGCCAGCCTGCGCGCCAGCCTGGACCGTCTCGGAACTTCGGATACAGATCTTTTCATGATCGAGTCTGTGACTGGAGAGGAGCTGCGGGACGGGGCCTGCATCGAGAGCCTTCGGCGAGTCGCCAGGTCGGGACTCACGGGATTCGTCGGGGTCGACGTAGACATCGCGAGCGCCGACATGGAGCTGCTGCTGAGTCTGGATGTAGACGTCGTCCGCGTCCGCTACAACGTCTTCGAACCGCTTGCGGGCGAGTTCTTTGCGCAGGCGCGAAACGCGGGACTCGGAATCATAGCCAAAGGAGCGCTGGCCGATGGGTTCCTTCGGAGCAGGCTAACCGGTCACGCCCCCTTCGCCCCTGATGATGAGCGTAGCCTTTTAGCCCCGGAACGAGTAGAGGAGTTGATTGCGAAATCCGAGAGCCTTTCCTTTCTCGAAACGCCGCGGCGCTCGCTTGCACAGTCGGCGCTTCTGTACGTTCTCGCCAATAGAGCTGTATCGGTTGCGTTGACGGGAGCCGCCAGCGTGGCGGAAGTCGCGGAAGACGCGGCGGCGGGGGCCATACCCTGGCTCGATGATGCGGCGCTTGATCGCATCCGTCGGCTGCAGCGAGCGAACTTCCGGATCGGGTAGCTACCCGTTGGGATTCTTGTAACCGAGAATTACGGTTCCCGTGCCCTTTGGTCCACCAGTCCGTCAGGCGGGTGCCGGCGATTAACTGGACCGCCTAGTCGCGCTAGGTCTCGAATCGCTTTGGTCGGTACTGGAGTGAGCCGGGGAGCGACTCTCGCAGGCCCATCGCCACAATCGTTCGCTGGGTCACGTCGTAGACCACGTCCTCGACGGTGGAGGGGTACTTGTAGAACGCGGGCATGGGCGGCAGCACGGTTACGCCTAGCTCGCTGAGCGTCAGCAGGTTTCGAAGATGGATGGGGGAGAGCGGCGATTCGCGAGGCACGATCACCAAGGGGGTTTGCTCCTTTATCGCCACGTCGGCCATGCGATGGATCAGATTGCTTCCGACTCCCGTCGCGATCGAGGCCGCGGTCGCCATGCTGCACGGCGCGATGCACGACGCTCGTACCGGGAACGAACCGCTCGCGATAGGAGCGGCGAGGTCACCGGGATTGAACGTGATTACGTTTCCGAGATCGGTCCATTCGTCCATCGCAGTTTCCAGGGGCTCTCCCAGCTCCTCGCGCCACATCATCCGCCCGTAACGGCTGCACACGAAGAGGACCGTCATCCCCGTCTTCAGCAGGGCTTCGGCCAGGCCCTTGGCCAATATCGCCCCGCTGCCGCCGGTCACGGCAAGGACTACGTTGTTGCTGTCTTCTTTTTGCATCAACCGAGCACGTAGGAAACAGAAACTGCGATTAGCAACGCCACGGAAACATACCCGTTCATGTCAAAAAACGCCTTCTGAAGTCTACCGAGATCCGTCGGCGAAACCATCGTCGATTCGTAGGCGAGCAGCGCGGCGGCGGCAAGGACGCCAATCCAGTACGGCCATCCCAGTCCGGCGACCAGCCCCAAGGATACGAGTAGCACGACGGTTGCGGCGTGACAGCCGCGTGAAGTCCAGAGTGCCGCGGCGATGCCGAACCGGGCCGGCACCGAGTGCAGTCGGTCGCGTCTGTCGACATCGACATCCTGGCAGGCGTAGATCAGGTCGAATCCGGCTATCCAGAACAGCATCGCGAGAGAGATCAGCGCTGCCTCCAAGCCAAAGTCGCCACGGACTCCGATCCAGGCTCCCGCCGGGGCTATTGAGTCGGCCAGTCCAAGAATCCAGTGCGTCGACCACGTAAACCGCTTTGTGTAGGGATAGGCGCAGACAACGAATAGCGCGACTGGCGCCAGCACCAGGGCGGTGAGATTCAAGCGCCAGGCCGAGAGTACCAGCACGACGGCCCCGGCGATGGCGAGGGCGGCCATCTCGCGCCGCCGCATCAGTCCCGCGGGCAGCGCGCGGTCGGAGGTGCGAGGGTTTCGCGCGTCGAGCTCCGCATCCACGAGACGATTGATGGCCATGGCGGCGGTTCGCGCTCCCGCCATCGCCGCCGTGATCAGCAGGAACTTGTCCCAGCCCGGCCATCCGTCGGCCGCGAGCAACATGCCGATGTACGCGAAGGGCAGGGCAAAGATGGTGTGCTCGAAGCGTATCGACTCCAGATATACCCGCGCTCTGCTGACGGCCACTAATGCGACCTAGGGGAGATTTGGCCGGACCAGTCTTGTGACTTCCTGCCCCGTATTGGGATACGGGGCAGACCCTTCGACAAGCTCAGGGCAGGCTTTTCGCGGGAATGACGAGAGGGGTGGCGGGGATGACGGTGAAGGGGGTGGCGATAACGAGGATAAGGTGGGACTGTAGGACTTCCCGCTGAAACCTGGGATATCAGAGCCCTCAACCCCCGACGGACTAGAAGCCGTACTCTTCCCACCGGCCGTCGACCAAGTCTTTGATCACTTGAGTCATCACGATGTCGGGTGGCCATTCGCGATGGTGCCCCTCCTCAGGCATTTTGATCGTGGCGTCGATGCCGATCTTGCCGCCGTAGTTGGGTTGCGGCGAAGCGTGTTCCAGCGTGTCGGCCGGTCCCTTAGCGATCTCTATATCGCGGGCCGGATCGGTGTTGTTGCCGACCCGCCAGAGTACTTCGCGAAGGTTCTGAACTTCGACGTTCTCGTCGACGACGATCACGAATTTGGTGAACATGAGCTGTCCCAATCCCCAAATCGCGTGCATGACCTTGCGGGCCTGTCCTGGATAGCGCTTGCGGATCGACGCTATGGCGAAATTGTGGAACACCGAATCAACCGGGAGATGGATGTCCACCAGTTCGGGAACCATGAGCCGTATCAACGGGAGGAACAAGCGCTCGGTGGCACCGCCGATGAAGGCGTCTTCCATCGGCGGCTTGCCCACGATCGTTGAGGCGTAGATCGGGTTGCGGCGATGGGTGATAGCCGTCACATGCAAAACGGGATATTCGTCGGCCAGCGAATAGACACCCGTGTGGTCGCCGAACGGCCCTTCGGTTCTAAGCTCCGACGGGTCCACGTATCCCTCGATCACGATTTCTGCGTTTGCGGGGGCGAGCACGTCGACAGTCTTGCAGCGCACCATCTCCACGGATCTCTCACGCAAGAAACCCGCAAACACCATTTCGTCGATTTCTGGTGGAAGCGGCGCCGTGGCCGCGTAGGTGAGGACCGGCTCGGATCCCACTGCTACGGCGATCTCCATGCGTTTGGCGGCGCGGAGGCTCTCTTTATAGTGCCCCATACCCCCCTTATGGAGCTGCCAGTGCATTCCAAGGGTTCGCTCGTCGAAAACTTGCAAGCGGTACATGCCGACGTTGCGCTTGCCTGTGTTTGGATCGTGCGTGAATACCAGCGGCAGTGTGATGTAATGGCCGGCGTCCTCGGGCCAGCACTTCATGATTGGAAACTCGTACAGCGACGCATTGTCGGTCTTTATGACTTCCTGACACGGCCCGGAACTCACTTCCTTGGGACCGATTCTGCCGACCTTTATGATCTCGCCAAGGGCGCCCAGCTTGCCGAAGAGACCCTTGGGGGGCGGCCCGAGCGCCAGTGATAGAAGCCGGTCGATCCTTCCCTCAAGCTCCTCCCAGGCATCGACGCCCAGCGCCCAGCCCGTGCGTTCGCGGGAGCCGAAGACGTTTATGACGAGCGGGACGTCGAACCCGCGCACGTTCTCGAAGAGCAGAGCGGGGCCTCCGGACTTCATGATCCGGTCGGATATCTCGGTGATCTCCAGGTCGCGGTCGACCGGAGCCGAGATGCGCTTGAGCTGGCCCTTCTTCTCTATGAACTTAAGAAAATCGCGCAGGTCCTTGAATGCCACTACTCAATCCTCTCAATCACGATTTGGCCCCGGCTATCTCGGCGAATGGAATGGCGTTTAGACTCTCGATTATCCAGTCGGGCTGGCGCTCCAATGGCGCGGTCGCCACATCCTCCCGACCATCGACACCCGTCAATACCAGAACGGTTCTGGCTCCTATGGCCTTCGCTCCGCCGATGTCCGAATAGAGGCTGTCGCCGAACACGATCAACTCGCGGGCTTCTGCGCCCTCGAGCTCCAGTATGCGATTGAACATGTGGGGTTCGGGCTTTCCGGCTACGAAGTCGGGGGCTCTTCCCGCAGCGGCGGACACGGCGCTGACGATGGCGCCCAGACCCGGCACCGTCCCGCCTTCGGATGCGAACGTGACGTCGTTGTTCACGGCCACGAAGCGGACGTTAGCTCGCTCCAAGACCCGGTGCGCGGCGAGCAGCTTTTGATAATTGATCGCATGGTCGAGACCAAGCACGAAAACGTCAATGGGATCGGTGTCATCGTAGGAGAGTGCGCGGACACCGGATTTTCCGATGACTTCGCGCAGCGACGGGCTGCCTATGACCATTGCGGACTGTGGCGGACCGTCGATCTGCGACACAAGTCGCCCGGCGGTCTCGACGGCCGATATGACCTCGCGGGGCGCGACATCGAGACCCATCGATTGCAGCTTGACCGACAGCTCGACTGACTCCTGGCGGGAATTGTTCGTGATGAAATAAGTCGCGTAACCAAGCGCCCGCGCCGTTGCGACGGCTTCAACAGCTCCTCCCAAGAGCTCGTCGCCGGCGTAGATGACGCCGTCGAGATCGAACGCAAAGATCATCCGCGCAAGCCCAGCTATGCGTCCGAGTACACGCCGTTGACCACGATTTCACGCGGCCAGCTTCCCGACAGGACGGCGAGCGCGTTCTCGACCGCCTGGTAGCCCATTCTATGCACGGACTCGCGCGATATCCCCGCCGCGTGAGGACTGGCTATGACGTTGGGCAGGTCGAGCAGCGGCGACCCAACAGGCGGCTCCGGTTCGAATACGTCCAGACCGGCGCCCGCGATTTGCCCGCCCCTCAATGCCGCGTACAGTGCATTCTCGTCGATAAGGCCGCCCCGGGCGGTGTTCACGATGTAGGCTGAGGGGTTCATCAGTCTCAGACGCTCGGCGTTGATAATCTTTGAGGTTTCATCGGTCACGGGCAAGTGCAGCGATACGAAATCAGACCGACGGCAAAGCTCGTCGATATCGACCAACTGGATCCCGCGCGACTCGACGAATTCGAGGCTGGGATAAACCTCGTATCCGATAACCTCCATTTCGAACGCCAGGGCCCGGTCGGCCAGCGCCCGGCCGATTCTTCCCAGCCCCGCGATTCCGAGCGTCTTCCCGGCGAGGTCGATGTTGGGCACCCGCCGCCATTCGCCGCCGATGACGATTTGATGGTGGGGAAGCATCTGGCGGCCTAGAGCGAGCATCAGCCCGAAAGCGTACTCAGCGACTGTTATGTGGTTTGAGCCTACCGCGATGACGACTGGAATCTCGTTCTCGGCCGCCGCCGCGGCGTCGACGGCGTCGTAACCGACGCCCGTGCGCGAGATGACGCGCAGGTCGGGAGAGGCCTCGATGGTGTCACGTCGAATTTCAACGCCGCCGACGATCAGCGCATCATGTCCCGCGAGCAATCGGCGGATTTCGTCGCCCACCTCATCACTCCAGCTGACGCCGACGAAGTCCGGTCCAATTGTCACCTCGTGACCGGCGGCGTGGATCATCTCAATCATGTCGGTAGTATCGGCATTTACTGCGCTTGTAAGAGTCAAGACCTTTCCCAAGTGGCATTCTCTCCTTAGGATTCAGCTAGCAGATTGTTCGTTGCAGCAATACGGTATTGAGAAACTAATGCTTATGAAGCCCCCGCGCAATTCATACCTGCGATGAAGCCCGGTAAGCGAACGAGGATGATAGACGTTGCGCTGGCGGCGGAGACGACCGAGGCCACTCTCCGGGCGTTCGACGAGGCGGCGGGCCGAGTCGATGCAATCGAGCTGCGCCTGGACCTGATGCAGGAATTCGACCTTCAACGGCTTATCGAAGCGCGTCCGTGCCCGGTAGTTGTAACCAACCGCCCTGTCCGGGAGGGGGGGACGTTCGCGGGAGGTGAGAGTGACAGGACCCGTCACCTCCGCGAGGCCCTTGATCTCGGAGCCGAGTACGTCGACATCGAGGAAGATGCGGTCGGGATGCTGGGCGGAGTGTCGTCCACTCGACTCATCGTGTCGCACCATGATTTTTCGGCGATGCCCGAGGATATAGACAGCCTCCGCCTTCGGCTCGAAGAGCGCGGAACCGGCGCGATCAAGCTGGCCGGGATGGCGGCGCGTCCCGAGGACGCGCTGACGGCCCTGGGGCTGTATGAATCCACGCCGCTTGCGGCCATCTCGATTGCGATGGGCGAACACGGAGTCGCGAGCAGGATTCTGGCGCTGCGGCACTCTAACTGCCTGCTAACGTATTGCGCACTCGACACGAGGGGTGTCGTGGCTCCGGGTCAAATTTCTGTAGGGGCGATCAGAGATGTGTACCGCGCCGAGGGCATCGGAGGAGCAACCAAGGCGGTCGGAGTTGTTAGCCGGGATCCTATCTCTGACACTTTGATGTCCGACGTGAATGCCGGACTTCGGGATGGAGGGATCGATGCGGTTGCTGTTCCACTGCGCATCGCGCGGCCCAATGAGATCCGACTCATGGCGCTGTTCGACGGCGGGTACGACGGATTCTGGCTGATGGACGGCATGGTGGGTATGGCGGACGCGGTGTTTGCGTCATTTTCGGATGGAATGCTAGAAGCTACCTTGGCGGCGGCGCTCGACGATGCGCTGTCGGCGGCCGCCTTGCACCTCGGCTGACCAACCTGTCGATCCAGATTGGGGCGGTTCACGTACCGCGACTACGACATTTCAGACCGGAGCCAAGACGCCACCTGACTGGTATTAGCAAAGCGAAACCCTGGCGACCCTAAGCAATCCGGTGCCGCTCAAGAGCCTCATAGTTAGGCCCGAATCCAAACCCCGGCCGTTCTGGGGGAGCCAGCATTCCGTCGGAGTCGAGCCGCAGCGTCTCCTTGAACTTCGTGTCCCACATCGGGTCCACGGTGTCTCGGTAGTACTCCAGGATCAGTCCTGTCGGAATCCCCGTTACCAGGTGAATGTGCACGTCCTGGCTTCCATGAGGCGAAACGGCCAAGTCGTGAGCGGCGGCCAGATCGGCGACCTTTCTGAACTCGGTTACGCCACCCATGATGTTGGCGTCTGGCTGAAGGATCGACGCCGCGCGGTGCTGTATCAGATCGCGAAATCCATACCGTGTGTACTCGTTCTCGCCGGTCGAGATTGGAATGGACGTGGCGGCGACGACTCGCGCATGGCCGTCATAGTCGTCCGCACCGCAGGGTTCCTCGAACCAGAAAATGTCGTACTCCTCGATACGCTTGGCGATTGCGATAGCCTCGTGGTGGCGGTAGGCGTTGTTGGCGTCGACCATCAGCTTGACGTCCGGCCCTATGGCTTCACGTGCGGTTTTGACGCGCTCAACGTCGACTGACATCGACTCACCACCAATCTTCATCTTTACCGCGCGAGCACCCAGCTCGAGGTTGCTCTCCATTTCTTCCGCCAGCTCAGCGAGGCCCTTGCCTTCCTCGTAGTAGCCACCGGCGATGTAAACGTCGATGCGGTCGGCGAATCCGCCCAGCAGCTTATAGACCGGCTGATTGGTTATCTTTCCTATCAGGTCCCAGATGGCGATGTCTATCGCGCTGATGACTCGAGTCTCGTAGCCGCGTCTGCCTGTAAGCTTGGGCACCCAGAGTTGGTGCCAAATTCGTTCGACGTTTATGGGGTCCTGACCGACGACGCCGGGTTTTAGCGATTCGATTACAGCGTCCCAGCCGGGGGCCCCGCTCCCGACCCCCACGCCCTTGAGACCCTCGTCTGTGTGCACCGTAACGATGTCGAGGCGGACGTTGTAGTAGACGAACATCCCGTTGCGAATGGGCTTTGGTCTTGGCCACTCGTAGGACTCAAGAGTGATGTCGGTTATCTTCATGCGCCAGTTCCACCTTGTCGCTCTGCCGCGGCGTCGCCCGGGACCACGCGGCGGATTCCGTAATTCCCCGATGAATCGCGGAGCCTATATTATCCGCGCCGCGGCGTTGACTTCTTGCGGAATCAACCGGTCCCTGAGTTTGGACGCGTTTTCGCTATCATCCTTAGACCGCGATTTCTGGGATGGCGGTGTCGTTCCAGGAAGGGTGTGGTCCTTTCCCGCCCCCGTAGCTCAGTGGATAGAGCACCGGCCTCCGGAGCCGGGTGCAGGCGTTCGAATCGCCTCGGGGGTACCAGCCTTTGCCAATTGAGGCAGGCGGTGCGGCGGTCAGCGCCCCGTGAGCCTTATGCGCCTACTTCCTGGCTAGCGCCAGAATCGAAGGAACAGATTGGCGATCACGGTAAGCACCACGCTTACGACGAGCATGGTCACGATTGGGAAGAAGAACCTGATGCCTCCGCGCTCGATGGCCAGGTCGCCGGGGAGCCGTCCCAGCCCCGGGAGCTTTCCGACCGCGAGCAGGACGGCACCCGCCAGGATCAGTAACACTCCCAAGCCGATTAAGAGGCGTGCGGTAGAGCTGAAGTCCATACGTCGATATTAGCCGGGGAATCAGGGCCTGATAACGGATTGGCGCGTTCCCCCATCCCGGAGCGAGGGCCTAAGCACAGGGTTCGTGCTTGTGAAGTCTGAATCAGCACGATGGCGGTGTCCTATGATCGAACCAACGTTGAGAGTCTTCGAGGCAGACAGCCTCGCGAGGATGCGCCTTTGACTTCAATGCGTCGCGTTTTGCTTTGGTCGGTCTTGATAGCGGCGCTGTGTCTTGCGGTTGCGTGCGATTCCGGCAGCGAGCCCGAAGCTTCCCCGGCGGCTCCAACTCAGCAGGCGCAGGCTCTCACGGCAGCGCCCGCAGCCACGGCGAGTCCCGATCCGGTTCCCACGGCGGTCGCCGCGCCAACGCCCACGAGCGCGCCCGAGCCGACTTCAACGCCGGTCCCAACTCCGACGGCCGCGTCCGAACCGACGCCGAGTCCCACGCGACAGCCTCCCACCCCTACCCCGATGCCGACGGCCACGCCGGAGCCGGCCTCGGCGGCAGTTTCGATAGACGATTTCGACATGGAGCGCCTGGTCGCCGAAGTGATCGAGAGTCTGCCACGTACGATTCACCTGGCCTTAGATATGGATGCTCCCGAGGGTGTAACCATAGTCTTTACGGCAGAAATTGAAACGGAGAAGGAAGTGTCGAGAGTCGTCTTCGAAGCGTCGACTCCACTCGGTACTGCAAAGTACGAAATCATCACCGCCGGCGATCGCATG
>JAPOVO010000039.1 GCA_026708165.1 Chloroflexota bacterium
GAGTCCACATGAGACCGTATGCGCTTGTCGTTGACGCGCACGCGGTAGAAGCTGTGCCGGCCCATGATGTTCGAGTGGTACTCGATATTGGAAAAAACATGCAGTCCGTTTCGAATGCACGCTCTGGCGAAAACCTCAGCGGAACGATTGATCCCGCTGCCCTGTGGACCGCCAATCATCCACGACAGCTTGTTTACCGGCATTGGCCCTCCATTGGCCCAATCTCAAAAAAGGGCTCCACACTGAGCCATCCCACGCGCGCGACAGCGCCGACATGCGGTTAACGCCCCTACAAGTCTAAGATGCTACCCGAAATTGAAGGAAGTTAAACGTCAACCAGCGGACGGTCGGCAATGATTCGCACGGGTACCCCGCCGGCCGGTCTAGCCGATAGCCACTTGAAACTGGCCGTGATCGAGAGTATTCGTCGGTGCGGCCCTCCCTACACGGCCATATGAACGTCAACGAGTTGATCCAAATCCTGACCTCACCGGAAGCGGAGGTTCGGGCGGACGCCCGAAGAAGACTTCTCGATCTGGAAGCCGATGCGGTCCCACTGCTACGTAGATACGCGTCCACAGCCTCTCCGAGGACCCGAGCGGGCTTGTGGGGCATTCTCCGGGAGATAAACAAGCGCGTATTTAAGTCCGAGTTGAGGAGATTCGCAGCCGATCCGCGGTCGGTGTCTCTAGAACGCGCGGCGCTGGCGCTCTCCGGAATCGACAACCCGGACCTCGACGCCGACGCGTACGTGACAAGGCTGACGCAGTTCTCAAGCGACCTCGCGTTTCTGCTCGGCCCGGAGTCTGAAACGGCCTTCAACCTGGAGGCCTTTCGCAACTTCATGTCGGGCGAGCTCGGATTCACCGGAAACTCGGACGACTACTACGACCCAGCAAACAGTTTCGTCGACCAGGTTATCGATCGTCGATCGGGCATTCCCATAACCCTCAGCCTCATTTACATGGCCGTCGGATCGAAGGCCGGGCTACGAGTTGATGGGATTGGCTTGCCGGGTCACTTCATCATCCGCTTCGGAGACCCTCGCGAAGAGATTTATCTCGATCCCTTCCACGAAGGTCGGATTCTGAGCCGCCGCGATTGCGAGCGAATCGTCGCCGGCCGCGGATTCGCTCTTCACGAGGAGTATCTGAGGCCGGTTACGCCCAAGACCATCGTGAGCCGAATGTGCAGGAACCTGGTCAACGCCTGTTCCTTTAGACAGGCGCCCACCGCCGTCCGCGAGTATTACGAAATCGAACGTCTGGTCTCGTCCTGATCTCGATACTCTCGAACTACGCTTCCTCGACGTCCTTCGCGATTTCAGAACTGGCCGCGCTGTCGGCTACGCTTTGCTTGCAAATCGAAACCCCCTCGCCGCGCTTAGGGACGGCCTGATCGAACTGGCACCCGGAGGAAGGACTAGCAAAGATGCGCAAGAACGCTGCGAAACAGAAAATGCTCGACGGCGAACCGGCCCTCGGAGTCTCGGCCGCGCTGACTTCTCCCTGGTCGGCGGAGATATTGTCCACCTCCGGCTACGACTGGGTGCTCATGGACACGCAGCACGGATTCTGGTCGCCGGATGCGATTAGGACGGCAGTCCTGGCGATCTTGCGCGGCAGCGCCGCGCCGGTAGCCAGGGTCGCCATCAACGACTACACGCTCATCGGCCGCCTGCTTGACGACGGCCTCATGGGAATCATCGTCCCGTTGGTGAATTCCAGGGCCGAAGCTGAGGCCGCCGCGGCTGCAGTGAGATATCCGCCCCGGGGATCGCGGTCCAACGCCGGATCGCCCATCACCGCGCTCTATGGCAGCGACTACTTCGATCAGGTTGATGACGAGCTCTTTCTGGCAGTTCAGATCGAATCGGTCGAGGCAGTCGAAGACGCCGACGAGATATTCGCCGTCGAAGGCGTCGATGGTTGCTGGATCGGCCCGTCCGACCTCGCCCTGTCCATGGGTCTCAAGGTCAGCGATATGGGAGTTCATCCCGCGCACAACGAAGCCGTGGCGCACGTGCTGGAGATGTGCCAGAAGCACGGCAAGATACCCGGATATGCCTGCGGCACCATGGAAATGGGTAAACGCCGAATCGCGGAAGGATTCAAGTTCGTCAATATCGGTACAGACGCCGGGTTCGTGACGGACAGTGCGGCCGCCTGCGTTGCGGAGCTCCGCTCCTGAGGTAATCCGGCTGCGGGACCTTTTGACTCGCCAGCTATTTTTCAGACGATACGCTCTGCCTACGTCCGCAGTCCCGATGTGCGGCTGCGCAGGCTCGATCCGCTGACTGTGGCGTTATCCCACGACGTTTACGGGCGATCCATCCATGAAGTGCCGGATGTTCTCGACAGACATCACCAGACCCGCTTCCAGAGCCTCCGGACTCAGGCCCGCTGAGTGCGGCGTGAGCACGGTATTGGGGGTGCGCAGCAAGGGGTGGTCCACCGGCAGCGGTTCCTCCACGAATACGTCCAGCGCCGCCGCTCCCAATGCGCCCTCGTTCAGAGCCACAACCAGCGCCTGCTCGTCGATCAGAGCGCCGCGGGCCGTGTTGACCAGAATGGCGTCCGGCTTCATTAAGGCCAGCTTCGCCGAATCCAGCATGCCTTCCGTTTCCGGTGACTGTCGCACGTGAAGCGAGACGACGTCGGCCCGGCGGAGCAGTTCGTCAAGGTCCACTAGCTTTACGCCCAGCTCGTCCGCCAGCGCGCCGTCGGGGTTAAACGTCCACGCGACCAAGTCCATTCCGATCCCCGCACCTAGCCGCGCCACCTGCCGGCCAATCGCTCCGAGGCCTACGATTCCCAACGTCTTTCCGTGTAGTTGCGAAATCATCGCCTTGGGCCAGCCGCCGTCTTTGACCTCCGCGCTGATGTCCGGCAGCCTGCGCGCCGCGGCGAGCATCAGCGCAAGCGACTGTTCGGCTACCGAAACGGCAGAAACCGCCGGAGTATTGCAAACCGTAACCCCCAGCTCTCTGGCCGCCGGAAGGTCCACATGATCGGTCCCCGTTCCCCAGATAGAGATGACCCTTAGCTCTCGGCACGCCTCGATCACTTCCCTCGGACAGGCCACCGCTCCCCGGATGCTTATCACTGCCTCCGCTCCGCGAATCCGCTCGATCAGCTCATCGTTCGTCTGCGGCCGGGTGTTGAAGATCCCCACTTCGCCGATACCGCGCAGCATAGTCTCGGCTTTCGACCCTTGGAATACCGGCGGGTGATCGTCCGGCACAACGGTTTTCATCGAGCTCCCTCCTCACGATCCGACCAGTCCCTTAGCTTACGTTCCCTGCGTCCACTCCTTCGCCCGAAAGTAACGAATGGCAGTCCGTGTAAACCCATCTCAGCTCGAGGTTTATGGTTCCCGCATTTCGCAATAATTGCCAAACACAGTCGCCATCCGGGAGGAAGCAACGATGGATCTTGGATTATCGGGCAAAGCCGCATTGATCACCGGCGGAAGCCGCGGCCTCGGCAGAGCAGCCGCGCTGACGCTCGCCGACGAGGGATGCAACGTAGCGATCGCGGCTAGAACTCCCGAAACCCTGGAGGCCGCCGCCGCCGAAATAGCGGATAAGAAGGCAAGAGCCCACGCAACCCAGATCGACGTGCCCGTCCCCGAGGACATCGTCCGAATGGTCGAGTCGGTCAAGCAAACGTTTGGCAGACTCGACGCACTCGTGGCGAACGCCGGCGGCAGCCAAGGCGGAGGTCTCCTCGAAGCGACCGACGCCGACTGGCACGCGACCCTGGACATCAACCTCATGCATGCCGTCAGGACGGTCCGGGCCGCGGTTCCGATCATGCGAGATTCCGGTGGTGGCAGCGTGGTCATTATTTCGTCGATTTCCGGTATCACCGCCAGCGTTCCAGCACAATACGGCGTTGCAAAGGCGGCCGAGATATTCCTTGCCCGCTGCCTGTCCCTTGAGCTCGCCCAGTACAACATCAGGGTGAATTGCGTCGCTCCCGGATCGATCATGTTCGAAGGAGGCGGCTGGGGGCGGCGGGCCGTCGAGATGCCCGAGGTGATGCACGAATTCGCCAACTCGCAATTCCCGTACAAGCGGTTGGGCACCGCGCGGGAAGTTGCCGATGCGGTCGCGTTCCTGTGCTCCCCGCGCTCATCGTGGATCGTCGGCACTACCCTGTCGGTCGACGGCGCCCAGCAAGGCGCGGGGCTGTGGTCGGTGTCCGAAATGCCGGGACCGTCGGTCTGACAGAAAACCACACGCAGAACATACTCGCGTTGATCGTGACCTCAAATACCTCATAGAATTATCTGACGAGTGCGGCTCACACGAACGAGCCGCGCCCCAGTTCAGAGAGCGAAAGGACCGGTTCCGTGGAGCGGAAAGATCCAACAATCACTGCGTGGATGAAGCCGTCGTGCGGCTGGAGCAATGGCGTACGCGCCGTATTCGGCAAATACGGTCTGGAATACGAAGACAAAGACATCATCAACTATCCTGAGAACTTCTACGAGATGGTGATGGCGTCGGGTCAGCAGTATCAGCCATGCGTTGAAATCGACGGTGTCATGCTCGCGGACGTTAGCGGTGAGGAAGTCGAGGCCTACTTGCTGCAGAAGAACATCGTCGGGCACTCCAGCAACGCCACCGACGTTCCACTCGACGCTCCGTGCGAAACTCACGACGACCCCATCGAGATCGCACAGCCGATGGGAATCCAGCTTGGAGGGCTCGAAGACGACTCCTGACCCGGCCCGCCGGGGCCCGGTTTTTCGGACCGGCTGGCCATGATGGTCCTCGCGGGACCGGCGCGCAAGGCAAGCGTGCCGCCGCAATCTCTTCGTTCGAGTCTTAGATGAATTTCGCTTCTGCGGCTTTCGCATCCGACGACCAGGCCGAGGTTATCGCGGGCCTGTCGAGCCAGATTCCCGATGGCGAGCGGATGGATCTCGCTGTCGCATTCGTCAATTCATCCGAGCCCGCAAGTGCCTCCGAACTCTTTCCAGCTATACGCGAGTCCATTCAGCCGGATCATTTCCTCGCGTGCACCGCCGGAGGGGTTATCGGCAGAGGGCATGAGATCGAAGACCGCGCTGCGGTAACCCTGGTAACCGGATCGCTGCCTGACGTTTCGATCAGCCCTTTTCATCTAGGCGAGAGCGACGTGCGCGCTTCCCTCAGAGATCCCGCGACGTTCAAGTCAATCGTCGGCATGACAACGCCTCCCAAGGTGTTCATCGTTCTCGTCGAGCCGTTTTCCACACCCACCCGCGAGCTTCTGGCGCTCTTCAACCACGTCTACCCCGGCGTACCGGTCGTGGGAGGCGTTGCCAGCGCCGGCGCTAGCCCCGGGATGAACGTGATGGCTCTCGACCAGCGCGTTCACAAGACCGGCACCGTCGGACTCGCTCTCGCCGGCAATCTCGAAGTCGAAGTCATCGTCTCCCAGGGATGCCGGGGCATCGGGCCGTTGATCGCTATCACCGAAAGTGACCGCAACGTCATCACCGGTCTCGGCGGCGAGCCGCCGCTCGAGGTTCTTCGCGGCATCTTCAGCCGGCTCGATCCCGAGACCAAGCGACTGGCCGCAAACGGCACTCTGCTGGGCCTTGCCGCCGAGGGATCAGGCGACGATCCCGGCCCCGGTGACTTTCTCATCCGCAACATCGCCGGTGCAGATCCATCCAGCGGCGCGCTAGCGGTCACCGATCTCGTCGATCCCGGCCAGTTGATCAGGTTCTTCGTGCGTGATGCTCAATCCGCAACCGACGACTTCGAGTTGCTGTTGAGCCCTCAGGCCTTCGCCGCCCCCGCCTCGGCAGCCCTGCTGTTTAGCTGCAACGGCCGCGGCCAGCGGCTCTTCAACCGTCCCGACGGCGACATAAGCGTCGTAGCCAGGGCACTGGGTGACGATTGCCCCGTCGCCGGGTTTTTCTGTGCCGGCGAGCTTGGCCCTATCGGCCCGGTGAATCACATTCACGGCCAAACTGCGAGTCTGGTGTTGCTCAAGCCCGGCCGCAGCTGACCTACACAAGAGACATCGATGGTATCCAGCAAAGCCAAAACTGTATCCGACTATCTGACCGAGCTGACTCCCGAACGCCGCGAGCTAGTAAGCCGCGTAAGGGATGTGATCCTGGAGAATCTGCCCGACGGATTTCAGGAGACCATGCAATACGGCATGATCTCATACGTCATTCCGCTGGAGCGGTACTCTGACACCTACAACGGCCAGCCGCTCGGAATCGTCTCCCTGGCATCGCAAAAGAACTACTGCTCGCTCTACCTTATGTGCGTCTACGGACACGCCAACATTTCCCGCTGGTTTGAAGACGAGTGGAAGGCGACCGGCAAGAAGCTGAATATGGGCAAGTCGTGCGTCCGGTTCAAGAAGCTCGACGATCTCCCGCTGGAGCTTATCGGCCGGGTCGTCGGGAAAGTCTCGGTGGACGAGTTCATCCAAATCTATGAGGAGTCGAGGCGCAAGTAGCTCCCGCGCCATCCATTCAATCCACCAACACGGCCCGATTCGGTTGCCGTGGGCTACATCACTCGATGCACAACTTCCAGCAGGTTGCCTGACGGGTCCTCGAAGAAGACTGCGTAGTACTCGCCCGGATATTCCTCTACCCTGCCCGGCCCGCTCTCGATCTCGGCGCCTATTTCGTTCAGCACCTCGCCGATGCGGTCGACGTCCTCGGGACTCTCTCGCCAAAAGGCAATGCGGTTTGCGTTGGGCCGGTGGCCTCTATCCTCGACTATCGAAAAAAAGGCTGCGGATGGAAGCTCCGCTTGGGTGGCGAATACCTTCCACACCGGACCGTGGAACCGCAGCGTAAAACCGAGCGCCGGGAGCAGCCGGCCGTAGAACTCAAGCGCCGCACCCATGTCCGCAACCCGCAGGTCGATATGGCTAAAGGGATTCACACCGCTCCCGCCACGCTATCGCTACCAGCCGGCTCGCGTCTCGCTAGTCCAGTGAGTTGGTTCTTTTGTCGCTAAACCCAACGACTCCGTTTACTTCAGGAAGTCGGCGATCCTGTCGACTCCCCGGTCGATGTTCTCCATGCTGGTTGCGAAGCTAAGGCGGACGCAGTCGTCCATGCCCGACGCCTCGCCGGGTACCACGGCCACGTGCGCTTCTTCCAGCAGGCGGCTCGAAAACTCAATGGAACCCGAAACCCCAAGTTTGTCGTAGCACTCCGACACGTCTGGGAAGACGTAAAAGGCCCCCGCGGGCTCGGGACAGACTATTCCGGAGATCGCATTCAACCTGCGGCAGATGTGCGCGCCGCGCTCTTCGAACGCTTGGCGCATGGTCTCCACCTCGGATTGGTCTCCGGAAAGCGCGGTCGCCAGCGCATGCTGAACGAACGTGGCTGTCCCGCTTGTGGTCTGTGACTGTAGGTTCGACATCGCTTTGATCACGTCCGCCGGACCCGCCGCGTATCCGATCCGCCACCCGGTCATCGAGTACGTCTTGGAGCCAGCATTGAACGTAATGGTGTTCTCGTAAGCGTGTTCCGAAACGCCCGCCCAGCTCTTGAACTCGCGGCCTCCGAACACGATGCGGTCGTACATCTCGTCGCTCAACACAACGATGTCACGGCCTTCCAGCACCTCGGCCAGCCCCTCGACCTCATCCGGCTCGTACATGAACCCGCCGGGGTTGTTGGGCGAATTGAAGACAAAGGCTTTTGTTCGATCCGTGATTGCCGCTTCGAGCTGATCGGGGGTGATCTTGTACGAGTTCGAAACCTCGCCCTGCACTACCACCGACCGGCCACCGTTCAGCGCGGCTTGCTCCGGATAGGAGACCCAGTAGGGCGCGGGCAGGATGACCTCGTCCCCTTCGTCAATGATCGCCGCGAATGCCAGGAACAGCGCCTCCTTGCCGCCGACCGTAACTAGCACCTGCGAGTTCGCGTCGTATTCAAGACCGTTTTCGCGCTTGAACTTGTCGGCCACCGCCTGCTTGAGCGGGCGAATGCCGGAAGCGGGCTTGGCGTATTTTGTTTCCCCGCCCTCCAAAGCCGTCCATCCTGCCTGCTTTATGTGCTCTGGGGTGTCGAAATCAGGCTCGCCAGCCCCAAAGCTGACGACGTCGATACCCTGTCCGGCTAATTGCGCCGCTTTGGCGCTCACCGCCAACGTAGCCGATTCTTTCAACTCGGACGCGCGCCTTGAAAGCTTCAAGCCTCTATCTCCTCCACGAGCGATCGCAGCGATGCTGCAAAAGAAACACGAAATACCGTCTACAAGCCGCCTATATTTTGCCGCAAATCGCCGCACGGGCGCGGAGCCAAGTTCGACTTGGACAAATCCCTTTCCGTAATACCCGTCATACGACTCCCAACGACCCGTTTCGCGGGCTTCACAGTACGGCGTAACCTTCTATCCTAGTGCCCGACGGCGATTGCGCTCACTGTTGTGAGTCCCGCCGGGTGCGGACTCCGACCTCATTCGGATGTCGCATGGTTCTAACTGGCAATCGACGCGCCGCGGAGCCTAGGAGGCCGAAGTCATGTTCAACCCGGATCTATCAGGGCAAGTCGCTGTTGTCACCGGCGGCGGACGCGGAATAGGCCGGGCCTCGGCACGCGCTCTTGCGAAGGCCGGCGCCGACATCGCCATTTGCGCTCGAAGCCCAGACGAGATCGACGCGCTGGCCGAAGAACTGCGCTCGTATGACCGCAAGGTCGTGGCATCGGTTACCGATGTCTCCGACTGGGATCAGGTGTGCGCGTTCGCGGACGAGGTCGCGGGTAGCTTCCCCGCGGTTCACGTCCTGCTGAACAACGCGGGCGTCAGCGCTCAACGAATTAGTGTCGCGGAAAGTGACCCTGCCGAATGGAAGAAGATAGTCGAAATCAACCTCTTCGGGACTTACCACGTCACCCGCTCCTTCGTCGAACAGATGACGTCCGGCGGCAAGATCATCAACATCGGATCGGGAATGGGGTACGAGGCTCACCCCAACGCCACCCCCTACAACGCCTCCAAGGCAGGCATAGCGATGTTGACCCGATGTCTCGCCCTGGAGTTGTGGGAGCGCGGAATAGAGGTCAACGAGCTGGTTCCGGGTCCGGTGGCGACCAGGATGGTCACCTGGGCAAGAGACACCTCGTCGGAGGAGGCTGTGCTTGAGGAGCTGCGCGACCGCCCCCCGCCCTTCAATCCAAGCGAGCGGGTCAAGTCCCCCGCCGAAGTGGCCGAGCATGTCGTCTGGCTCGCCGGCCTCGAACCGGGCGGCCCCACAGGCCAATCGTTCTCTCTGGCGCGGCGACCGTTGTAAACGCTAGCACGCCGCGTGCTAGTCGAATGCTCCGGTTCCGGACTACTGTGCGCCAAACCCTAGAGAATTCGGTCCAGGAGACCCCTTTTCCGCCAGGGGAGGCTGGCCGCATCAAGTTTGGCCGCCTCACATTCCGTAAGCGACCAGCCGAGCGCTCCAGCGTTCTGAGCAACCTGTTCGGCGTT
>JAPOVO010000229.1 GCA_026708165.1 Chloroflexota bacterium
CGAACTTCCGGCCTCGCGAGCGCTAAACGCGGTGATTGCACGCTTTCCGAACTGCCCTCGCTGACGGGCAAGCCGTGAACCGGCGGAGGTTTCAGTCATGTCGGCGCGGATTTTCTCAAGTACGACCCTGGCTTTGGCGAGCCGAGATCTGGCGGTCTCAACGGCGTGGTCTGCCGAATCGCCCGTATTCAATGACCGGGCGGCTTCCAGCGTCGCGAGCTTTTCCGACGCCGCGCGTTGGGCAAGCTTCGCTGACTCCAGCGACTCGGCAGCCTGCGCCAAACGGTGTTGGAGAAGGTCTCGCGTTTGACTTTCTAATTCTTCACCGAGATCCCGGCTTCGCTCTGCTACCTCCGACTGCAACTTGAGCTGGTCGAGCCTGGGCACAAGCTCGATGTGCAGGTCTCGGAGGCGCTCAAGGTTACGTTCCGTTCTCTGGAGTCTCCGCCGGGCTTCGTCGCGCTTGGCGTAATGGCGAGAGACGCCCGCCGCCTCCTCGATAAACGTCCGCCGGTCTTCAGGCTTCAGCCGCAAGATGGCGTCGATCTGCCCTTGACCCACGACAACCTGACCATTGACTCCCATGGCGGCCGTTCGTAGCAAGTCCTGCAGGTCGCGCAGACGTACCGACGAGCCATTCAAAATGTAGTCGTTTTCGCCGGATCTATAGGCTCGTCGAGTCACGCTGACCTCGCCGTATTCGAGCGGCAGCCAGCCGTCACCGTTGTCGAACACCAAAGTTACCTCAGCCATGCCGGAACGTGAGCGCTTGGGAGTGCCTCCGAAAATGACGTCCTCGGTCCGCTGGGCGCGTAACATTCGGGCACTTTGTTCGCCCAGCGCCCAGCGAATCGCGTCGGCGATATTGCTCTTGCCAGCCCCGTTAGGTCCTACGAGAGCCGTTAGACCAGCCCCGAACTCGACTATCGTCTTTCGAGGGAAACTCTTGAATCCCTGGACTTCGATGCGACGCAGATACAAAGGTCAGAGACCGCTGTCAGCGGGTGACGTCAGATCTTCCTCGCGAAGGACGTCGTAAGCACTTCCGGCGGCCGCCTGTTCCGCTCGCTGTACACTGGAGCCTCCTCCGATAGCTAGAACTCTCTCGGCAAGCCTGACTTCGACCTCAAACCACTTCTCATGATCGGGCCCCGAAGCCCGAAGCAATTGGTAAGAAGGAGTTGTTTTGAGCTTCTGTAGCAGGAGCACTTGCAGCCGTGACTTGTTGTCCGGCGGCGCTGAATTCTCATCCGGGTCGGACGCTATTCGCTCCAACCATGGCGAAAGTACCTGACGCACCGACTCGATCCCCCCGTCGAGATAGATGGCACCCAGCAGGGCTTCGTAGCTTCGCCCCAGAATCGTTCTGCGCGAGCTTGGTCGGGAAAGCAGATTGCCTCCGCCGGTCGATACGAAGTCGGCCAGGCAGGCATCTTCGGCGCGCTGAGCGAGTGAATCGAGATTGACCAGCGCGGCGCGGCGCTTTGTCAGATCCCCTTCAAGACGATCCGGGAAGCGTTGGTACAGGAACTCGGCCACGACCAAGCCGAGCACCGCGTCGCCCAGAAACTCCAGACGTTCGTTCGAGTCGAGAACCGAAAGATCACTTTCGTTAACGAGAGAACGGTGGACCAGTGCCAGCCTGAGCAGGGAACGGTCGTTAAAGCGGTAGCCTAGCTGCTCCTCAAGCGCCTTCATAACGCATGTCCGGTTGGTCGCTCGGTTCGTGTGAGCGCACGAGGGAGAGAGGCAGACGCCGCCGGGTAAACGGAAACGTTGCCCGGCCAGCGGTGCGGCAAAACTGGTATGCCGCCGGGTACTGGCCCGATCCTCTTAACCTTGCAGCACCTCGGGAATCAATCTCCCGAAGCACGCTCTAAGTGGACGCGGCAGCCACCTCTGTCGTGTAAACCGCCGTGCACCAGTCAGCGTACTTCGGATTCTTGCCCTTGACGATATCGAAGTATAGCTTCATCAGTTGACTTGTAATCGGGCCAGCGTTTCCGTCGGCAATAGTGCGGTGGTCTACTTCGCCGACCGCCGCCACCTGCGCGCCCGTGCCGCAGAGGAACAGCTCGTCGGCGACATATAACTCGCTGCGGTCGATCTGCCGTTCCACGGTATCGACTCCAAGCTCGTCCTTGGCGAGCTGGATCAACGTTGAGCGGGTAATCCCCTCAAGAATGTTGTCCGCCAATGTCGGGGTGATGAGCACGCCGTCACGGACTATGAACAGGTTTTCGCCCGAGCCCTCGCTAACATGCCCATCGCCGGTGAGCATGATTCCCTCGTCAAATCCGTTCTCCTCGGCCTCAGTCTTGGCAAGCGAAGAATTAAGATAGAGTCCCGTGGCCTTGGTCCGCGCAGGCATCACGTTGTCGTCGATGCGTTGCCAGGTCGAAATGCAGCACTTGATCGGTTCATCGAGGTCCAGATAGTCGCCCAACGGAGCGGCAAAGAGAAAGAAGTCGTCCGGCAGGAAAATCGTTTTGCCGCCCTCTCGGCGGACCATGCTCAGCCCGATAATCGCGCCACTCTTGTAGACGACAGGGCGGACGTAGACGTCTGTCTGAAACCCGTTTCGTGCGACGACGTTGACGGCGATCTCCATCAACTCGTCCAGGCTGAGCTTGAGACTCATCCGCAGTGCTCGCGCGGAGCGGTGCAGCCGCTCGAAGTGCTCCCGGACGCGAAACAGGTATATCTGCTCGTGTTCTGCGTTCCAGTAGCCGCGAATACCCTCGAAACAACCGGTGCCGTAGTTCAGCGCGTGAGTCCTGATGCTTACGTTAGCCTTGGAGATTGGAACGTAGTCACCCTCGAAGTAAGCCCAATCTTCGGCCATGGTTTCTGCTCTCAGCGGCGTATCCGAGACGCTCGACGACCGAGCGCCCCCAAGAAATGTGCGGGATTATACATAGTCAGACGCCCGTCTACCGCTGAACAGGCCACGTGAACGAGCTCCGGCCTAGAAAACCTGCCGTCGCAGGAATATCAGGTCGCCCCGCAGGTCGCTGGACTGGAAGAACTCTTTGAAACCCCATTTCTTGTACAAGGCAAGCGCATATTCGTTGGGCCGGTCGACGCCAATCACCAGAGTTCGGCGGCCGCGATAGCGGGCTTCGGCGGACGCGGCTTCCGTCAACGCGCGCCCGATACCGCGGCGGCGATACCTCTTGATTACCGAGAGGGTGTGGAGATAGCACTCCGAGCGCCCGTCGGCTATCGCCGGGTCTATGCCCGAGTAACGGGTCCAGAACTGCCCGACGTAACGCCCCTGGTACTCGGCGACGTGGACTGCTTGCACGCCCCGCTCGACCTCTTCGAAATAGCGCTGCAGGAGGCGCAACTGGGTGAAACGCCGGGCAGGCCCCCAGAATCTGCTCAAGCCTTCGGCCTCCCAGGAGTTTCCGAGGCGAACAGTGAAATCCAGCGGATTGGGAACGCTTTCCGATGCCTTGACGCCTTTCAGAAGAGCCATTGAGGAGGTGTTCCGTACCTTGGACTGTTCAATCCCGGGTGCCTAGTTTACGTGCCAGCTGTCGATGTGCGCCAAGAACTTTCTACACGACTCTCAAGTAAATGGAGGCAGCGTGAACAGCCGGAGCAATGTGGGAGCCAATCAGGTTGGCTTCCCCAATTACAATCTTTCCGTGCTAGCGACAGTAGTCTTGATCGTATATCCGGGATCGACCAGACGCTGCTCGTTTAGTAGGAACGGCCGTCGTGAGGATGGAGCCATCGGGCTTATGCAACTGGAGTTGTGGTCGCTCACCCCAGATGGCAAGAAGGCTCTTTGCTGTCCTAGAGGGACACGCGCTTGATATCCACGCCGGTCACCGATTTGTGCCTGGACGGGGCGGACCTGTCCCGCCTGCTTGAGTTGGAATGGCTGGTGACCAACGGTATGGGCGGATACGCGTCGTCGACGGTGGCGGGGGTGAACACCCGGCGATATCACGGTCTTCTTATAGCGGCTACCCGCCCGCCTGCGGGGCGCAGGGTGCTGCTGGCGAATATGTTCGAAGAGCTGCGTATCGGAGATGAAGTTATCGGCCTGTCCACCGCAGAATACGAAGACGGTTCGCTTGATCCGCAAGGTTGGAAGTACATCACCGGCGTCAAGCTCGTAGGGACCCGTCCGGTCGTCAGCTTCACTGTTGGTGATTACGTGGTGGAAAAGACCGTCTGGATGGAGCGAGGTCTCAACCAGACGTGGGTTCAATACACGCTGGCTAGCGGTCCCGGAAGCCTTGACTTGCAACTCCTTCCGCTCGTTACCAACCGCGACTTCCACGCGGAATCCCGGTCGCACGAGGCGGGCGTTTCGGATGCGGCGATCAGTGAAGATTCAATCATTTTGACGCTCGCCGGCTTGCCGGACTTGATCGTGGACCTGGATGGCCACGCCGAAATAGACCGCTTCGATGACTGGTTTTGGAACGTCGCCCACAGGCGGGAGCGGGAGCGCGGCTTCGAGTTCGTCGAAGACCTGATGGCTCCTTGCGTCGTGCGAGCGCGTCTCGACCCCGGTTCCAGCTTCGCGCTCACAGCTTATCTGGGCCGTCGACAAGACCATATTGCCTCCGAATCGCTGTCGGCGTTCGACGTCCGTGCGCAAGAACTGCTGGATAGGGCGGCCGAACCAGTCGACACACCTACGCAGCGTCTCGTTCTCGCGGCGGATCAGTTCCTCGTTGGACGCGGCTCAAGAGAGATCGGGACGGTGATAGCAGGCTATCACTGGTTTGGAGATTGGGGCCGGGACACGATGATCGCGCTCCCCGGCCTCACGCTCGCGACCGGACGGGCGGAGTCGATGCGTGGGATTCTGGTCGAGTACGCGAGCTACGTCAGTCAAGGAATGCTGCCGAACAGATTCCCCGACGACACGGGACGGCCTGAATACAACACAGTTGACGCAACACTTTGGTGGTTCGAGGCGGTCGCAGCGTATCTGCGGGCGACCGGGGACGATTCCATCCTGCGGGAGCTTCTGACTCCGATGATCAGGGTCGTCGACTGGCATCTGCGGGGTTCGAGGTTCGGCATTCGCGTGGACTCGGAGGATGGGTTGCTTTTCGCGGGCGAGCCGGGGAGTCAGCTTACCTGGATGGATGCCAAAGCGGGCGACTGGGTGGTAACGCCCCGAATTGGGAAACCGGTTGAAGTAAACGCCCTTTGGTATTCGGCGCTGCGCTCGCTGGAACGGTGGTTGGGGCTAGCCGGTTTCGATCCATCCAAGACTCAAGAGCTGGCTGACAGGGTCTCAGTATCGTTTCGATCACGATTCTGGAATGAGGAGCTGGGTTATCTCTACGACGTGGTCGACGGTCCGGACGGGGATGATTCATCGCTGCGACCCAATCAGCTTTTCGCTTTATCGGTCTCCCATCCACTCTTGCATGGCAAGCTGGCTCGATCCGTGGTTGCCAGAGTTCGCGATGAGCTTCTGACCCCATTCGGTATGAGAACGCTCAGCCCGTCCGATTCGAAATATGCAGGCAAGTATGGCGGCGGCCCGTTGGAGCGGGACGGCGCTTATCATCAGGGAACGGTATGGCCCTGGCTAATAGGGGCCTACGTGGACGCACACCTGCACGCCTTTGGGACAGTGCGCGAGTTAGATGCGCTTCTGGACGAACTGCTGGCCCATCTTGACGACGCTGGCTTGGGGAGCATCGCCGAGATCTTTGGAGGCGACGTGCCTCACCCGCCCGACGGCTGCGTAGCGCAGGCCTGGAGCGTTGCGGAAGTTTTGCGCTCAAGGGTAAAGCTGACGAACGCAGCTGCTACCTGATTTCGCGCTTACCGGCCATGCGTTCGATCACGTCGAGCAAAGAGTCTCTTTCCTCGTCAGTGATGCGCTCCGACGTGAAGCGATAATCGGCCTTACGCACGATCTCGTTCATGTGCCCTCGGAGCTGGGACCATGCTCTCCGCTGCACGTTGACCAGCGTACGCAGCTTTTCGCCGTCGGCAAGGTCAACTGCCACCGGGAGATGTATGAGGCACAGACCCTGCGAGGAGATGAAAACCTCCCGCACGGCGCTCTCGCCCAGATGCGCTATCAGTCCAGTTAGATAGCGCCGCTCCGAGACCTGCTGTTCCTCACACGCAGGGCACTGTCGCTCAGGTAGGAGCGGTCTGGCGCGCGAGTCCCGGACTCTGAAGATGCGGCGTATTGCATTGACGATGGGTGAACGCGCATCTTTGTCGGGGGTTCGATCGATGATGCCGATCATCTTCTTGAGTATGTCGGCGTACGTTATCGCCGCGGCCAGCGAGTCTTGCATATCGAGGAATTGATGCGCGTGTCGTGTGCAATACCCGTTTGCGGCTCGAAGGTGATCGCGGACTGGCACGTCCGTCACGCTGTCCCGGCAATACGCCTCGATGTGCCTGCTGACGCTGCGGGCCGCGAGAAAGCAAATGGGACAGCCAGGTTGGGCGAGCGCCTCGAGGAGCTCGAGCAGGGTCGGCTCCTTGTTTTGGAGGTCGGTTTCCTGCCAGAAGCTTGAAGGCCGCTGCGTCGGCTTGCGGCCTGTGTAGTCCGCTGGAAGCGGTTTCTTATATTTCCGCATGGTAAGCAAGCATAGCTTTGAGGCGTTGTTGCAGGCTTGTACGCCGCTGCGAGAGCCTAACCCGGTCCTCTCCGCTATATACTTGAAGGCTGTTGGGGTGTTCCCTTTCTAAAGCCTATGAAAAATCAACTGGCGAACCGAGTTTGTCGCAAGTCCTCGAATCCCTCGAAGAAAGAATAAAGCGGAATTCGCTTCCTTCCGAGGCCGCCGACGTGGCCGCTGCGCGGCTGTCCGTGATGCGTTCCGCGCAGCCGGAGTCGTTCGACTACATAGATAGCAAGCACTACCTCGACGAGCTACTGACGTTTCCGTGGGAGGATCAGGCAAGCGGTGCTTTGGACGCCGCCAAGGCGCGTGAAGTTCTCGATCTAGGCGCTTACGGTCCCCAGAGGATCCCGGACGACATTGCGGAATACTTCGCCGCGATGACCAGCGAAGGCGGTCCCGCGAACGTGGCCGAGTGGCCCGTGCCTGTACTTCTCGGTCCCGCCGGTATCGGCAAGCGAACCCTGGCTCGCAAGTTCGGACAAGTCACGGGTCGTCCCGTAGAGATCATCCAACTTGAATTGACGGAAAACGACTCGGACCTGTTTGGTGTTCCCAACGACAGGGTTCGCGGCAGATCGGGTTCGATCGTGCAAGCACTCAATCGAGCAAACCGGCGGGATGCAATCATCGTTCTCGCCGGTGTCGAATGGGCGGTGAGGTCCTGGCAGGATCATGGCCTGCACTTAATCAGATTCGTGTTTGATCCGGCCGAACGAGCCCGGTTCCGCGATCGATTTCTGGATGTCGAGATGGACCTCTCGCAGACCCTCTTCGTGCTTACCGCCCTTTCGCTGGACGTGCTGCCGCCTGAGGTAGCGACCCGCGTGTTCGGGGTGGAATGGGCCGGATATACGAAGTCGCGCAAGGTCGAGACCATCTCGACGTCCATCTTGCCGAAACTGCTGGAACGTTACGGACTCGCGAACGAGGACTTCCAGATTGTGGATGAGGGAATCGAGTCCATAGTCGACGAATACACCAACGACGCCGGTTTCGAACAGGCTGAGATCGTCCTCGACCTCTTGTGCCGCAAGGCGGCCGGGGCGCGGTCGACGGGAAAGTCGTTCCCAATCCCTGTAGATTCGGAGGCGATTCAGCAGCAACTCGGTGCGCCCCGTACCTACGGCGATCAGATTCGGGCATTGGTCCGTCCGGGCATGGCCAAGGGCATAGCGCTCTCAGCAGAAGGCGCCGCTGTCGAGACCGTCGAGGTCGCGGTCGTTCCGGGATCGGAGGGCTTTGGTCCGGTAGGAGCGGTCAACGAAGCGGTCGCAAAGATAATCGATCTCTCCTATCACTACATTAGATCCCGAATGACGGAGATGGACATTTCTGCCAGGCAGCTTTACGAATACGCCTACCGTGTGAATCTGCCCGGGCATCCCAACGAAGTATCCGTGCAGTCCCTGGGGCTGGCGGTGGTCGTTGCGTTTCTATCCCAAATCCGAGACCGGCTCGTCGATCCCGAGCTTGCACTTGTGGGTGAAATCACGCTTAACGGACGCATCGTCGGTTCTCCCGGCCTTCAACATCTAATCCTCGCCGCGCATCGAAGCGGAATCAGGCGGGTAGTCATTCCGGGCGAGAGTCAGCAGGACCTGTACGATCTCCCCCCCGATCTCGCCAACGACATTGCGATCATCCCGGTTGACGATGCCGAACAGGCCATTCGGGTGGCGCTCGAGTAGGCACTGCGACCAGGCTCTAGCAATGGTGATACCCGTGGTGGTGATGACAGCGACTTTGGAACGCCGAGCCTCTTAGCAGATGTTTGGCATAGGGGCGTTCGAGCTTTTCGCAATCCTCGTCATCGCAATGATCATCCTTGGACCGGACCGGCTGCCGAGAGCTATGGGCAAGGTAGGCGGATGGATCAGGGAGCTGCGAAGGCTCACCCGCGAGTTCAGAGCCGAGTTCGACGAAGAGATAAAACTCCTCCAGGGAGAACTTGAGACCATCCGGGAAGAGGCCGAGCTCACCCGCCAGGAGCTTGAGGAGATTCGCTCGGATATCGAAACGTCGATGACCGAAGTCCAGGAGGACCTTCAGCAGGCGGGCGAGGAGATGAAGGAAGAGCTTGCGGGCGCCGAGCAGGACGTTCGCGCGGTCGAGCAGGAAATCCATGGAACCGGGCGGATCGCCAGTACCGGCGGCGCGGGCAGGAGTCCCGCGCTGAATGCGCCGCAGCGTTCGCTCCCGGCTCCGGCACCGGCGGCGTCGTCTCAGACGCCCGCGTCCACGCCCGAACCTCCCCCTCCCGCCCTCAGGTTTCCGGACCCGTCGGATGCCATGTACGCGGCTATCCTCGACACGTTCTCGACCGGAAACGGGGAGCTGACAGTCCCGCCCCAGCCTGCGACCGCCTCCGCCGCCCGTGCGGCAACGGATAAGGAAGTCCTCGATATCGGCGATGATTGGGAGCAGGTCCAATCTGCCGCCGCTGGGGCCGGCGAGACCAATTGGGAGAAGCCTCCGGCCAACCGGCCGCTTGCCTTTTCGCCGCAGAACGACCAGTTCGGGGCGATTCTCAAGGCCGTCGCCGAATCCGGCGATGAAGCCGCTGCGTCAGCCCGAAGCGCTCTCGAATATCAGGCGTCGCTGGATGCGATGGAGCTTGCGCACCTCAATGGAAAGGGGGCCGCCGGGTTGGCGTTCGTATGGGCGGCGCAGCGACAGGCCGTTATGGAGGACGGGGATGTCGAGATTGACACTTCCGATTCCGAGGGGACGCGGATTCGACTGCAC
>JAPOVO010000085.1:0-5775 GCA_026708165.1 Chloroflexota bacterium
CTTCGTAATGACCTACGGCGGACCGGCTGGCGCCACGATTGTGGTCACCTGGTTGATTTTTCAGGAAGCGTTTCTCAGCCTGAAGTTTGGCTATGCCACTGCCATTACTTACGGGTTGTTTGTCATCGTGCTATTGATTACGTTGATCGAGCTCTACGTGCTGCGGACCCAATATGAGTACTAGGAGCCAGGTGTCGACCTCCGGGCTGGACTTCGGCGGCAAAAGGGTTCTCGGTAGCGAGAGACTCAGAAAGATCCTGGAGCGAGTATCCAGCGGTGTTATCTATCTGTTTGTAGTGCTGGTGGCGGTCCTCAGTGTCTTCCCGTTCATTTGGATGTTGTCCACGTCGTTCAAGGACACGTTGACCGTCATGCAGTACCCGCCACAGCTAATACCGCCGAATCCAACACTCATAAACTTTCACGACCTCATGTTTGAGTTTGACTACTTTCTCTGGCTCAAGAACAGCGCAATCGTTACCGGTGTGGTTCTCGTACTGGGGCCGTTGTTCAACAGCATGGCCGGCTACGTTTTCGCCAAGAAGAACTTTCTCTTCAAGAACCTCTTGTTCATCGTGATATTGGGCACTCTGATTGTTCCGGAACAGATCACTATTGTGCCCCTGTTCATCATCTTCTCGGATATGAAACTGATAAACACCTATCCTGCACTGATCTTTCCGTACTTAGCTGGTGGATTCGGCGTGTTTCTGATGCGGCAATACATGTCTACGATTCCTAACGATCTGATCGATGCAGCGCGAATCGATGGATCCGGCGAGTTCCGCATTTTTTGGCAAATCATGTTGCCGCTTTCCAAGCCCGCGCTCGCGGCGCTTGGAGTCTTCACGTTCTTGGGATCGTGGAACAACTTCCTGCTTCCGCTGATCGTGACCACTGAGAGTTCTATGCGAACGCTGCCGGTTGGTTTGGCGGTTTTGGAGGGCGAATACGAGTTCCAAACGCGATGGGGACTGATAATGGCTGGCGGAACGGTCATGTTCGCTCCGGCGTTCGTTGTGTACGTAGCGTTTCAGCGTTATTTCGTTCAGGGAATCGCCCTGACAGGACTGAAGGGCTAGCCTTGCGCGCGGGCGGATTTCGCCCCGTCCACTGTTAGCGGCGGCCGGTGGCTTATAGAGCGGCGATTATTGGGTGCGGGGGCCGCGGGATTGATCATGCCAGGATCGATTCCGAGATTTCGGAACTGGAGCTCATAGCTTGCTGTGACCAGGACGCCGAGCGAATGCGACGTTTCGCGGACGAGTTCCAGGTCGAGCATCGTTATGACGACTACTCGACGATGATCAGAGAAATCCAGCCGGATGTTCTTCACGTCGTCACGCCTCCCTCGATTCGCTTCAAGCCGATCAGATTTGCCGCCCTGGCCGGCGTGCAGGCGATCATTGTCGAAAAGCCACTCGCCCTAAATCCCCAGGAGTGCAGAGCAATATGGGAGGTCTCCAAGCGAACCTCTTGCAAGGTTGCCGTGAATACGCAGGGCCGATATAGGCCTCAATCCGCGAGGATGCGCGAGCTGCTTGCTTCGGGCGAGCTTGGAGAGCTTGAGTTCGTGAGAGCAAGCACCTACGGCGGGCCGCTGGCGATGGGACCGCATCTAATGGACACGCTGCTTTTCGTCCTCGGCGACGTGAAGCCGCAAGCGGTTTGGGCGGCGGCGGAAGGACTTGAGGGATACGAGTGGGACCACGGTGCACCCAGCCACGTCATGGCGACCTACTGGTTCCCAGACGAAGTTCAGGTGTTCTTCGAGTGCAGCCCCCGTGGTATGGGCACCCGCGGCGAGTCTGGATACTGGTTGAACATGCATCTGGATTTCTGGTGCTCGGAAGGCAGGATGTGGGCCTCGCAGAGCGACACGTGGGGCTACGAGCTGTCCAGTGGCGAGTCGCACCGCGAGGACGTGGATTTCAACTCACAATACCTGCGTGCCCAGGCGGCCTTCACCAGAGCCGTCGTTGACTGGCTCGACGATCCGACAAAGGTGCACAGGTGCAATCTTGATACGGCACTTCCGGCTATCGACGCCATATTTGGCGCGCTGCTCTCCGCCAGCATCGGCCACCAAGTACGGCTTCCGGCGCAAGTCTCCGACCGCGAGATCGCGGAGGTTCGGTCGGCTCTGTCCCGATAGGCGCGTTGTGCCAGAGTGCTCGGCGCTCAGCGTTGGACGCCGTTAGAACCCGGTAGTGCCCGAGGCGATTCTGGCCTCCTCCAAGCACCGAAAGATCTCGATGGTCTCTTCCGGCGGGAATGGCGGCTCTCCGGTCAGCGCCATGTCTACGAAGTGTTTCATCAGGTCGGTGTAGTAATACCACTCGTCGCTGATCTCGATTTGGCGTGCCGATTCGGCCGTGTGAATGTCGAGCGTGATCTTCTTGACGCGATGGTCCACTAGTACGACGGCGGTACGTGAGTCGTCCCAGTCCAGCGTGATCTGGTGCGCTTTGTCGTGATCGCCGGAATAGGAGACCGTCGCTCCCGCGCCCATCGTCATAACTGCCAGTTCGACCGCGTGGACCCCGTAGAACACAATCGTGCCCATGGGACTGGCCGCCACCAGGTATTGGATACCGCCTTCGTCGCGGATCGCAGGCAACATCTCCAGAAGCTCGCGTCCATATCTCACAGCCGACGCCGAGAACATCGGCACTCCGCGCTCCGCAGCGCGATTCACGATTTCGGCAGCCCGCTCGAGCGTCGGCGCCAGCGGTTTATCGACGTAGAAGGGAACTCCAAGATCGATCAGGTCGTTGGCGATCAAATGGTGGTACTGGTCCCAGCCGGACGTGAGCACCGCCGCGTCGGCGAACTTCGGCAAATCCTGTAGGTCTGAAAGCACGTGATCGACTTGATGAGTGTTCGCCAGTGTTTCGGCGGCTGCGGGATTCTTGTCCCAAACCGCTGTGACTCGTGCGCCGGGCGGTATAACAGGCAGGTCTCTGTCTTCAAACTCATGCCGGCGGGGGCCGCCGTTGAATATCGTGCAGAACGCGGCGGCGTGATACCCGTCGGCTTCGTGTAGGACGGCGATTCGGAGGTCTTGCGAAGGCACAGTCTTCAATCCAGGCGGGCGCTCGGCATTGCGAGCATCGAGTGAACTACGGCCCAATCCTAACGGTGCTTGAAGTCAGCGGGAAATGTACCGTGCGACGGTCATCCGATGATTGCTTCCAGGCAACGCACAGTTCCATCACTTTTCGCGCCAACTCGACCGAAAGTTCGCAGTCTTCGCCGCGAGCCACTGCCGAGACCCAAGCGTTTAGTTCGTTGAAGTGGACGCGTCGAATGTCGTCCTGATCCGCCTGAAAGGCCGTGTTGCCGTCTTTCGTGAACAGCGTGCCGCGTCCGACCGACTGGCTGGTGCGCACGAAGCCGTCCGTGCCGATAGCCTCAATCTCGAAGAGCGGCCCGCCCCACAGGGGCGTGCAGTAGAGGTCCATTGACCCGATCCGCCCGTCGTCGAACTCGACGATGCCCTTGGCGTTGTCGGTAGGTTGAAGGTCTTCCGGTACCAGTTTCGCGTAGATCGCGAAGGCGCTCTTGGCAGGCGTCCAGTCCATGAACCACTGCGTCAGATCGGCCGTGTAATAGGCGAAATGCACGTCCGGTCGGGGAACCGGAACTATCGTCTCGCCCCGGATCCCCGAGTGCGATAGAAATGCCCGGACCGTCAGTAGGTCGCCGATCCCGCCGTCGTCGACGTAGGCTTTAGCTTGCCTGATGGTGTCCTCATAGCGGGCGGGCTGAGAAGCGCCCGACTTATTGCCGTGCTTGCGGATGAGACTCGCTATTTGATCGGTCTCGTCAAGCGTCAGCGCGACCGGCTTGTCAAAGAACAAGCTGACTCCGGTCGGAGCGATTGCCTCGACCATTGGCAGATGGTCCATTGCGTGGCCGCAGAGGGATACGCCATCCAGCGATTCACGCGAAATCATGGTTAGCGGATCGTCGTACATCTTTACGCCAAAGCGTTCTCCGTACTCGGTCGGCGTCATCATGCGGATTCCCTCGATGCCGCGCTCTTCTTCCGGCGGCCAAGTCGACGCGGCGACGAAGTCGACTTCGTGGTTCGTCCATAGGGCCTCGGCAAACGAAAACGCGTAATAACCGGAGATTCCAACAATTCCGACACGGGGTTTTGCCATGCTCTATATCACTCCGACATTTGACTCGGCGCTTCCGGAGGAGTGGTTTCCTCCAGGACGCAGGTTGCCGAATCGAACACTAGCTGTCCACCAAGGTTCACTTCAAATCCGAGAGCTTGTCGAGAGCGAGCAGGCACGACTAGCGAATGACATTCTGCCGGAAAGGTCGAACTGGAAGGCTGTGCCATGATAGGGCCTACCGCTTGATAGTGAAGGATCGACAATGAATAACTCCTTATGGACCTATCCTTGGGACGTGGCCGACGATGGCCTTGACGACGCCCTCGCCACGATTCGAGACGTTGCCGGCTGCAATGGGGTGAGCCTGACGGCGGCGTATCACAACTTTACGCAGCTCCGACCACATAGTCGCGGCCCCAAGATCTACATGGGCGAAGGAGGGGTTGCCTACTTCAAGACGGACCAATCGAAATACGGTCGAATCAAGCCGGTCGAATCGAAGCTGGTCGAGGAAATCGACGTTTTTCGGGCCATCGAATCGGCCAAGTCACGCTTCGGTCTCGATCTCAACGCCTGGACAGTCGTCTTACACAACTCCCGTCTCGCGACTACGCATCCCGACTGCGCCATGCACACCGTGCTCGGCGATTCACTGAAACATCACCTATGTCCGTCAAATCCCGAGTCTCGCCACTATGCGGTTGCGCTTGCATCGGACCTCGCTGCGAGCTACGACCTTCGGAGCATTGAACTGGAGGCCTTCGGATTCCATCCGTTCTTGCACGAGACTCACCACCCCAAGGTAGGCGCTCCCTTGGGCGACTGGGGCGATTACCTGCTTTCGATTTGCTTTTGCCCTTCCTGCAAGGTGCGGGGAGAAGACGCCGGCGTAGACGTGGCATCGGTCGCGCAACTGATTGAATCCGAGGTGCTGCGGATACTTCAGGGCGACTCGGACGAAGCGCCGGACCACAGCGGCGAAGCCGGTAGGGAGCGGTTGGAAGCGGAACATTCGGAGTTTGCGGCCTACTCCGAAACGCTGGAAAACTCGGTTGTGTCCCTCGTATCCGAGATAAAGGCTGCGGTTGAAGCGGTCGCCCAGACCAGGGTGCTGCTTATCGGTCGGGGCCTAGAACGCAAATCGCTACTCAGTGACCCCGGGCTTACCAGGGCCGTGCAGAGTGCGGACGGTCTGATTACCGCCGTGTACGGCCAAACGCCCGCGGAGACGGCGCAGAGCTTGATCATCGCGTCGGAACAGGCCGCCGACCGGGAAGTCATTCTTGGGCATCAAACCCACTATCCCGAAATCCCGAACTCCGACGTCTGGCGTGAGAAGGTAAGCGTCAGCATCGAAGGCGGCGCGACCGGACTGAATTTCTACAACTATGGAATCTCGACCATTAATCAGCTTCGTGGGATAAAGAGGGCGCTGCAAGGCTAAAGCCGCTCCGGTCGAAACTGCCGCTTCAGTTGGTGAGCTCGGATGTAGGGCGCGCCTCTTCGGCCTAGGTCTACCGCCTGATCGCCGCCTGCGCTGCGGCCAGTCCTGAATTGCGCTCGTTATTCGATCTCGAAGATGGCCTCGATTTCGACCGGCAGGCCCATCGGGAGGCTTCCCATTCCCACAGCCGAGCGGGCGTGA
>JAPOVO010000085.1:5841-9339 GCA_026708165.1 Chloroflexota bacterium
TCGAAATCGGGTGGCGCGTTGACCATTCCGAGGACTTTGACTACGCGCTTGACTCGGTCGAGATCACCGACAACTGACTTGGCTGCCGCCAGAAGGCTGACCCCACACCACTTTGCGGCCTCGACACCCTCTTCAGTTGAGTAGTCCACGCCGACCTTGCCGTGCCAGGAGTCTCTGCCGGACGTGTCGGCGGGACCGCATCCGGACAGGAATAGCAGGCTTCCCACCTTGACTCCCGGTATCAAGGCAATCTGTGTATTCGGCTCCACGGCGGGCAGCTCGATACCCATTTCTTCAAGTTTCTTTTCGATGCGCAATTTCCCGATCCTCCGTTTACTAAATCATTCCGTCGACGCGCAAACAGCCGATTTTAACCGTAAGGTTGATAA
This sequence comes from Chloroflexota bacterium, assembly GCA_026708165.1. Classification (GTDB taxonomy): domain Bacteria; phylum Chloroflexota; class UBA11872; order UBA11872; family VXNJ01; genus JAPOVO01. The sequence continues at coordinate 6,231 of JAPOVO010000085.1, forward strand.
GCCTACCTAGGGGCTCGGCCGCGTTGGTGACCTGAGACCCCGGTGCTATTCTGTGGCCCGTCCCGACGCGTCAAGACCACGGAGCACAAGTACCTTGTTCCAGAACTTCCAGACTATGCACAGGGAAGACATCGCCGCCGTCTCCGGTGAGGCGCTTGCGTTGCTGCCGACTGGCTCGATGGAGCAGCACGGTCCGCATCTCGGCGTTTCTGTGGACACTCTGCTTGTTACAGAGGTCATTCGCCGCGCCGAGCCTAAGATCAAGCAGGAGCGGCCCATCGTATTGTTGCCGCCAATGCACTTCGGCGCTTCGCATCATTGGCTTGCGTTCGCGGGCGTTTTGTCGCTGACCGCCGACACCTATATTCGGGCGGTTAAGGACCTGTGCGATTGTCTGATCGTGCAAGGCTTCTCGCGGATCCTGATACTCAACGGGCATGGCGGCAATGACGCTCCCAACAGGGTCGTGATGATGAACCTGATAAATGATCACGACGTTCAAATCGAAACCTACTCGTACTGGAATCTTGATCCCCAGGGATTGAGCGAGATATGGCCGGAGGGCTTTGCCGATATACCTGGTCACTCCGGGGATTTCGAGACCTCAATGATGTTGAGCGCATTTCCCGATCTCGTTGAACCGGACTGGCGTGAGTTGATAGACCGCGAGGCAGCCGCTGTTCGCGAGGCCGGTCCGCCATCTGGGATGGGTGTATCCGATCCCGCCAGCCGGCCTCATCGGACGGGCTTCACGGACGAGTCACACAACGCCTCAGCAGCGATGGGAGAGACTCTTCTGGACTTTCACTCCAGCGCACTGGCGAGATTTATCGAACAGAATTTCGGCTCTCAAAGTTAGCGCGCGACTGTCTGCGAAACTCTATGGATATCTTCAAACCGCGCGGTTTCGTTGAGCGGCTAACGCCTCTCAATCCATTCGAGCGCATCGATGACGGCCGTCCACGAGTGCCCGACGACCTTTTGGAGCGCACTAGAGCGGTCACTACCGAGCAGGCGTGGGTTGTCCTACGCGAGCATGGTTACCATCATCAGTTCGAGGGCGGATGGTTTAGAACCAATCCGGACAGGATATTGGTCGGCCGCGCGTTGACGGCGGTATTCGTACCGGATCGCCCTGATCTCCACGAAATCGCTCAATCCGAAGGACTCGCCGACGAGCGCGTCGAAGGCGTGCAGCATAACTCGTGGGTGATCGACCTCCTCCAGCCCGGGGATGTGATGGTGGTCGATATGTTCGGCAAGGTCGTGGATGGGCCTTTCATCGGCGACAACCTGGCAACCTCGATAGCAAGCCGTACCGGCGTGGGCGCGGTGATCAATGGCATGATCCGGGACTATCAAGGAATCAGGCAGATGGAGGACGTCACGTTCTTCTGTCGGGGGCTGCATCCTTCGGCTATTGGCGATGTGACGCTTGCGGGAGTGAATCTACCGGCGCGCATAGGCGCCGCTACGGTCATGCCGGGCGATCTCGTACTCGGAACCCCGACGGGGCTTATCTTCATTCCACCTCATCTCGCGCAGGAAGTCGTGGAACGCGCGGAGAACGAGGCAATGCGCGACCGCTTTACCCGACAGCGGTTATCGGAAGGGACCTACTCCCCGGGGGTTATGGACACTCTGCCCTGGCCCGACCATGTCGAAGCGGACTATCTGCGCTGGTCGGGGGAGCAGCCTGCGGAATAGCCCTCAGCGCCCCGGGGGCGCGCTAACGGGGCTGGGTTCTACACTTGCATCATATGGCGACATCAGGAGGTTAGCGCCATGCGGATAGAGAAGAAGCTGGAAGAGATGGGAGTCACTCTGCCGGAGATTCCCACCAACGTGGACTGGCCGGTCATCCCTGGCGTGCAGGTCGGCAATCTGTTGTTCCTGACGGGGGTCTACCCTCAGACCGGCTCCGGGACGCCGTGGAAGGGCAAGGTCGGAAGAGACTATACGACCCAAGAGGCTTACGAAGCGGCCCGCTGGTGCGCGATAGCTCTCCTCGCCGAGGCCAAGTACGTTCTCGGCGACCTCGATAGAGTCAAGCGCGTAGTCAAAGTCCTCGGAATGGTCAACGCGCCACCCGATTTCGAAGACCAGCCGAGGGTCATCAACGGCTGTTCCGATCTATTCGTGGAATTGTTTGGTGAGATGGGCCGTCACGCCCGCTCGGCTGTGGGAATGGGAAGCCTCCCGATGGGCCTGCCGGTCGAAGCCGACGCAATCTTCGAAGTCGAATAGCAGACGCCCGCCAAAAGCGTGGCGGGCTGGCGGTTCCCCGGTTCGTCTGGTTGGGACAGCTGCTACTTTGTGGGGCGGGGTGTTAGGCCGTCGCTCGGCGGTATTGCCAGGTGGTAAAGCTGAGCAAGACCGCGGTCATGCCGACAAGCACCCAAACTCCGGGAAGAATTGCCGACCAAACCCAACCTTCGATTATGACCGCGCGCACGGCTGACATAACGTAGTCGACAGGGTTGAACCTGACCGCGACCTCGAACCACCCCGACAAGAGTTCTTTGGGCATGAACGCGGTTGTGAGAAACGCCAGCGGCATGAACAGTAGCCAGCTATTCATCGTTACCTGAACGCTCTTCGTGCGAAGCGCCAGGACGAGACCGATACAAGACATGGCCACCCCGAATGTGGTCGTCGCAACGACAATGGCGATGACGCCCAGGAGTCCAGCCTCGAATCTGACTCCGAACGCCAGGGCGATCAGGATTATCACCACGACCTGCGCCAATGCTCGCGTCGCGCCGATAGCCAGGGTCCCTAGCAGGATCGCTAGCCGGTTTACAGGAGACAGTAGCAGCTTGTCGAAGTAGCCGGACAGTATGTCGGTCAGCAGAACCATCGCCATGTCACTGCCGCTAAAGACGACTGTCATAACGAGCACCATGCCGGTCAGGTAGGCTTGGTAGCTGTCGGCGGGGAATCCTGGCAGTAGCGTCAGCTTACCTAAGGGTGCACCGAAGAAGATGAACATGAAGGCCGACGACGCTATCGCCGTGAGCAGCGTGGCCGGCTGAGCCGTCCACGTCTTCAAGTTGCGTAGATAGATGAAGAAAGTCTGTCTTAGAAGCGCCATCGTTAACCTCGTTTG
>JAPOVO010000372.1:0-7836 GCA_026708165.1 Chloroflexota bacterium
CCAAAGACTTGCGGGAAAAGTACCACAGCGTCTGGGTAGACGTGCCATCGCATCTGTTTGATGCGGAAACCGCGCACAGGATCTACAACCAGACCCTCGATGAGCTCAAATTTGCCGCCGAAATGGGATACGACGGCATCTGCGTCAACGAACATCATCAAAACGCCTACGGCATCATGCCCTCGCCCAATCTGATGGCGGCGGCGATGTCGAGAGAGACCCGTGACGTAGCAATCATCGTTATGGGAAATTCGATAGCTTTGTACAACCCGCCGATCCGGGTAGCCGAAGAGTTCGCGATGCTGGACTGCATCAGCGGCGGCCGCTTGGTGGCTGGCTTCCCTGTCGGGACCTGCGCGGATACCGCATACGGCTACGGGGTCAGCCCTGCGTCGCTGAGAGACAAGTACGCCGAGGCTGAGGATCTGATACTTAAGGCGTGGGAAGAGGACGAGGTGTTCTCGTTCGACGGAAAATACACGCAGCTTCGCTATGTAAATATCTGGCCGCGGCCGATCCAGAAACCGCGTCCACCCGTCTGGGTACCGGGGGCAGGATCGATCGAGACGTGGGATACGTGCATACGCAAGGGACATCTCTACGCGTACCTGTCTTATTCAGGGTACAAGCGTGGAAAGAAAGTAATGGATGGGTTCTGGAAGGTCGCCAACGAAGCAGGAGTGGACAATCCGTATCATGCCGGATTCCTGCAACTGGTATGCGTTGCTCGCAGCGAGCAGGAGTTGCAGGACAAATGGGCGGAGCACGCCGAGTACTTCTACAACAAGATGCTTTACGTGTACGAGGGGTTCAACGACGCTCCCGGCTACAGGACCATAGACACGATACGGGCTGGACTGCTGGCGCAGACGATATCGAGATTCGGCAGGCCGAGCGTAGAGACTAAGACATTCGATGACCTGCGGGAAGCCGGCAACATAGTCGCCGGCACCCCGTCGCAAGTTACCGAGCAACTGGAACAAGTGATTAAGGGTCTAAGAATCGGCCACCTTATGATCCTCAACCAGTTCGGCTCGGCGCCGCATGAATTGGCGCTGGAGAACATCGAGCTTACGTCGAAAGAGGTGCTGCCAAACCTTCGACATCTGTGGAGTGAGTACGAGGACCACTGGTGGCCGCAGAACGCGATAACGCGGGAAGCGACAAGACCGGCAGTTCCAGCTTGACGCCGCCTCGTCGATACCGGATCCGCCTTGAAGGCAGCGGTCAACAGGTCGAACTGGTGGAGCGCGGCGAAGGGAGCCCAGTGTTCCTTCTGCACGGTTTGCTTGGGTGTGAGGGAGATCCACTCGTGGCCGAGCTGGCGAAGCGCCGCCAGGTAGTCGCGCCGTTGATTCCAGGATATGGGGCGTCTACGGGCGGTGAGGAACTCGCCGACATGCACGACCTGGTGATCTATTACCTTGAGATCCTGGATCGGCTGGGCCTTCGGGGTCTGCCGCTAGTCGGCCACTCGCTTGGCGGAATGTTCGCGGCGGAGCTGGCGGCAGCGGCGCCGGAGCGATTCAGCCACCTGGTCTTGCTGGCCCCCTTCGGCCTCTGGGATGACAGCGAGCCGACGTTCGACTTCTTCGCGGCCTCGCCTCAAGAACAGGCCCGCGCGTTCTACTCAGACGCCAATTCGGAAGGAGCGTTGGCGCTGGCCAAGGCTCCGGTGGAGGCCGCTACCGAGGTCGACCCGGACACGGTGGAGGGCAGGGCGTTGATCGACAACCTCGTGGAGCGGGCGAAGACGATGATGTCGGCGGCCAGGTTCCTGTGGCCGATCCCGAATCGCGGGCTTAGCCGGCGGTTGTATAGATTGACGATGCCGACGTTGGTTGTCTGGGGTGCTGATGACGGAGTGATACCGGCGAGCTATGCCCCAAGGTTTGCGGAGGCGATCAGGGACTGCAAAACGGTTGTCGTCCCGGGCGTGTCGCACATGTTGCCTGAAGAGAAGCCTCACGATGTCGCTAGGGAAATCCTGACGTTTGTTGACCAGCGGTGACGCCGGGTTTAGTGCCCCGGGAAATTCCTGTCACCCTCAGGTCTATAGGCTCGACCATAGTCGGTTGATCGCGCCCACCCTAGTCGTTAACGATTTGTCGATCGCAAGCATCCGTACACTTTGCGAATATCTGGGATTGATGCTGAATATACGTCCAAGCCGTTGGACGCAAACCAATCGTTGTATTCAAATTCCCGTGCATTCGCCTGCCGCATCGTCCCGCGAATTCAACTCCGTAGGAGTTAGCTGGCGGCTCTCCCTCAAACACCCCTACACTTTGGCGAGACCGCATTCAATAACGCAGGAGGCTGGCTCGAATGGCGCGATTCGAGATTCCGCTTTATGACCGAACCGAAACCATCGAGCTTCCCGACGCCTGGCAGGTGAACTACGCTGCCATCTCGGACGCACCGACGCTGGGAGCCCAAGAGATGCGAAAGGCGCTGGCTAATCCGATTGGCGCCGACCGGCTTTCGAGACTCGCCCGCGGAAAAGGCAACGTTGTTGTGGTCGTGGACGACAACACCCGGCCGACACCAGCCTGGCAGTTTCTGCCGCACATAATCGAGGAGCTGCATGCGGGGGGCGTGGAAGATCATCAGATCACGGTCCTGGCCGGACTCGCGCTCCATCGGCCAATGACACTCCCGGAGTTCCGCCGAAAGGCCGGTCAGAGGATAGTTGATACCTATCGGTGCATTAATCCTTCGCCTTGGGAGGACCTTGTATATCTTGGCGATACCGAGGCTGGCATTCCCGTGAAGATGAATTCCGACTACGTCAACGCAGACCTGAGGGTTACTTGCGGGGGAATCATTCCGCATCCGACGGCCGGATTTGGCGGCGGGGCGAAGCTGACCATGCCGGGCGTCAGCAGTTACGAGACCATCACCTCCCATCATTTGTCGGACCAGTTCAAACAAAACTCCGAGCGAGGGATCGTCGACGGCAACGCGGACCGTGCGGAGATCGAGAACATCGTGGCGTTCTGTCCGCCCGATTTCGTGGTGAATCCGGTCCTGAACCGAGAGATGAAGGCTGCGGCGCTGTTCTGTGGGCACTACATTCAGGCACATCGGGTAGGCGTCGAGCTGGGCAAGAAGCTGTACGCCGTGGAGGCGCAGCCCAATGCAGACATGACGGTGATAAGCGCGGCCCCTCAGGACTCGGAGATGATGCAAGCGCTCAAAGCGCTCGCAAACGGATTCGGGGTAATACACAGTGTGCGTTCGGACGGCGTAGTCCTGTGTGCGGCCGACGCTGTGGAGGGATTTGGGTACCACCAGATGCTGGAACACAAAAGGCGGACCGGAGGACCCGACAGATTGACAAGGCCGGGATACTACCTGGATCGGCAGATGTTGTGCTATTCGCCGAACATAAGCCCGGTAGAGTTCAAGCAAGAAGCTCCGGAAGGTTTCGAGCTGTTCCGGGACCTGGAAGACGCCATCGAAGTACTCGAGTCGCAGTCAAAGAGCCGGTCGCCCGTAGTTAACGTCTTTCCCCAAGGGGCAGTGAGTATGTACGCAGCCCCGTGAACCTAACACCGATGGGATCTCGATCGATTGGCCGTGTCTGCCGTTGCAGGAGTGATGTCCGAGCGCGAAGTTGACGAGAATGTGAGGGCATCAGGAAAGACGCTCTCAGATGAGGCGGTTGAGCGCGTTAGGAATCTCTACTGTATGGGCTTTGCCTGAAGCTGAATAGCGGATCGCAAACACCATCCACTTCACGTCCCGCCGAGTCAACTCGACGCCAGAGCCTTGGCCTCCGGCAAAATAGAAGAGGTGGCCTATCGCGCGCTGAGATTCAAAGACTGCGGTCCTCGCCGCCGAGGCTAGCTCCAGGCGAATCCGTAGAGTCTGGCGCGGCGGAGATGGAATCGCACCGCCGCGACTTCTATCGGGCATGAGTCCCCACCCGCCCAGTGAAGCAGGACCGACTTGGCGTCTCCCTGCCAGGGAGTGAAATCGTCCAAACCGAAGCCCTCGATGGGATTGCCAGTGCTGTCCAAGAGCTCAGCTCGGAGGAGACCATCTTTGACAGTGACGGCATTGACCGAAAGACTCTTGCCGCCGACGGCGAGCGGATGAGTTGTCAGGCTTGACTCGATGTTCCCACCGGGGCCCGGCACGGCCGCCCAGTAGCGGTTGTGCTCCCAACGCGCCCGGCATATGGCGCCGTTGAACTGCCAGATGGACGGCTCGTTTTGCGAGGCGTCGCCGTGCAAACCTTCCAGTCCGCCGTAATACACGAACGTATTCTCACCGTCCTCGATGAGGTGGTGAGTCGGCCAGATCATGCCCCCTCCGTAGTCCCCAAGCGGAGCGAGTGGTAGACAAGGCAGCCGGCCGGGACGGCGCCAGTGCCTGCCGTCTGCGCTTCCCGCAAACTGAAGATCGATGGTCTGCGTCAGCGGGTGGTAGCAGGTGGCGATGCCGAGGTATCCGCCGTCGATGGGCGTAGAGGTCAGCTCCATGAACTGGAGGTCCTGAGCGTCGCGCCAGTCCGGCGCGAGCACGATCTCATAGGGACTGAATTCCAGGCCGTCCGCGCTCGTTCGTCGCACGATGATGCGACGTCGGGGCGACCCGACGTCATACGGTACCAGGCCGCCGGGGTGCATCGGTTCGGAGATCTTGTGATACGCGAGATAGCCGCCGTTGGAGGCACGGTATACGAAGGCTCCGTCCGCCGTATCCAAATTGGAGCGGTAGTTGATGTTGCGGGGCTGGTCTTGGAGGAGCAACATGGGCCCGGCTTCGGGAGTCCATCTGATTCCGTCGGGCGAAACGTATCTATACATGCCAGGCGAATGGCTCGACTGACCGGCCGGAAGTGGCAGCCCGTCGATGACTATTTCGGGCTGCAGCCATGGTGACGCGCGTCTGTCGAACCCGTACTTGGGCAGCCGCATCAAGAACATCTCGTATCTGCTACTCGGATCAGCGGTGGGATCGATCAGTACAGAGGCGTAGAGATTGATGCCCCCGGCGTCGGCGTCGATGAGAATATTGGTACCGTCGTAGCCAGGATACGGGCACAAGTCGAGAGCCGGGCGGGTCCAGTTAACGCCATCTTCGGAGGTTGCGTAGGCCAGACGCCAGTCGTGAGTGCCAAACGGAGCGCATGAGTACCATGCTTTCCAGAGGTCGTCGATTGGGTCTTTGGCGACAGTGCCGTGGCTGAAAACTACCCCGCTATCCCAGGGATACGCGGGTTCGATCAGAGGATTGTCGGGGTCGGGACTGGCCTGCTCGATTCGCCAGCCAATCCGGTCCGACTCTGCGACGTCGTCCTCGAGGATCATGGCAATGCAATTGGTCCGCCGGAGAGACTGATAGGTATCCAATTGTCTTACGAAGTTCGACATCTGCCACCCCTCCTCTGGGACAACGACCGTGAGTTGGCCTCAGTATGGCGCGGCTCTCTGCCCAGTGCAACGGATGGGAGGCAGCCGTTTGGCCTTGATTCTCTTCCGGCAGTCAGGAGCGGTGTCGGACGGTGCGACAGGCCCGATGCCGGAGTGAGGGGCGTCGTTCGCCACCCGACTCAAATTCATATGGCAATGATGTCCGCATCGACTGTACTTGCATCGCACAAAACGCCCCCGATTTCCCAGAGGTAATCATGGGGAGTGTTCTTGACCTATTTGCAGGAGGAGCGCTCCGGCCAATTGCCAATTTGGGCTATCCAGACAGTGGTGTTGATCGCGTTCTTAGACATCTCCATACAGCTCCCCGAGATTTCAGCATATGCGAAGTCGCCGGGTGCAGTGCCCTCGAACTCGGCCATTCGAAGACCTGCACACAGTCATCCTGCTCTCAGATGAACTCAGACTGAACGTCGCCGCCACGGTCTCCACGTCGGCTCATTTCCAGTTAATTCTTCATCGACTCGATGAGCCTACCTACTTTCTCTCGGCGTCTCCCAGACGTCCATCTGGCCAGCGAAACCGAATGACTGCCCAAACTACGCAGGTATAGCATTGGGCGCGATACTGCTCGGTTCGACCCTGATATCAATCCCCATCATTGTTCTATTCTTGTTCATGCAGCGGCACTTCATCTCCGGACTCACGCTAGGATCGGTACGAGAATAAGAATTGAGGTCCGCCATGCTGACGTTGCTACGAGGAGAGCAATTTCCATGCTGTTGGGCCCATGCCGGGAGGATCGGTCCGACATTCTTAAAGTCGCACAATGACTGATCCAGACCGGCTCCTCCGAATCGAGCGAGTCGGCCGTTTTTTCCCCGCGCACGAGCAGCTCAGGCGCCGCTATGACAGCGAGAGTCGGCAGCTCGCGGTTGATGTAAGTAGTCGACAAGCATTCCTGGCCTGGCGACGCAAGACTCGTGACCACCTGCGCCGGATTTCCGGCGTCGATGCGCTGTGCCCCGCGCCTCCGGAAGCGCGCGTTACGGAGTCTGTGCGCTGCGACGGCTACGTTAGACAACGAGTCGAGATCCAGACCGAGCCGGCCGTAGTGATGACCATGTACGTCTTGATACCAGACGACATGAGGCATGGTCAGCGGCGTCCAGCAGTCATTACGCCTCACGGCCATGGCAGTGGCGGCAAGCTCAGCGTCGTCGGCAGAACCGACATACCGGCGATCGCCGACTCGGTAAGGGAATACAACTATGCCTATGGACATCGCTTCGCCCAGCGGGGCCTGGTTGTTTTCGCGCCGGATGCTCGCGGCTGGGGAGAGCGGCGTGAGCCGGTGCGCCAGGTAGAAACCGAGGATCACTTCAAGCGGGGCTCCTGCGCCGAGCTCAACTTCGTCGCAATTAGTCTAGGCCTGTCGTTATCTGGCATGTACGCCTTCGACTTGATGAGATTGATCGACTACATCCAATCGAGGCCCGACTGTGACCCTGATCGCATAGGTTGCGCCGGGTTGAGTGGAGGGGGCCATCAAACTCTGTGGCTGGCCGCGCTGGACGAACGGATTCGCGCCGCCGTGATAAGCGGATACTTTTATGGGAGCCGCGAATCGTTGCTCGACAAGAATGACAACTGTGCCTGCAACTACGTTCCCGGCCTCTGGCAGGCGGTGGACATGGGAGATATGGGCGCACTAGTAGCTCCGCGTCCATTGCTTATCGAGGCAGGTGATCGCGATCCACTCAACGGCGCCAGCGGGCTGGAGAACGTCAGATCCCAGGTGGAAATTGCGGGCGCCGCCTATAGGCTTCTCGGCGCCGACGCCAACTTGGTTCTCGACATACGCCGAGGCGAGCATCAGTGGTTTGGCGATCTGGCTGAACCATGGCTCGTGGATCGGCTAACGAAAGCCTGAATGCCCGAGCAGGCGGATTGTGGGGTGTGGGTGATTGGGCCGTGGCGGAGTCGGCTAGTGTGACGTTACTAAGAAGTCGGTCAGTCGAGGAACGGCATGACTAGTACTGATTCGATCCTGAACAGCAATATGTCCCCTCGGCGCCCGGCGCCCAAATGCGGTCCGGCGTTCGACGGCAGCGGCTCCGATCCTGTTGAAGGCGCAGTCGTTGTGGTCGAAGGCGAGTGGATTGCGGCGGTCTGACCCGAGAGCCAAGTCTCCATCGACCGGACCTGCATCGCATAAAATGACCTCTCATTCGCAAAAGATCATTAAATGGGTACGTTCTTGATCTAGTTCCAGGAGGAGCGCTCCAGCCATATGGCGACATGGGCCATCCGGGCGGTAGTGCTGGTCGCGTTCCTGGACCTGTTTATTCAGCTCCCCGTGATCTCAGCCTATGCAAGGTCGCTGGGCGCGACGGCCGCCATGGGCGGCGCTATCGTCGGCATGTATTCGGCTTCGAACCTCGCCGGCAAC
>JAPOVO010000372.1:7846-9323 GCA_026708165.1 Chloroflexota bacterium
GCGGGCCTGCTGCTGGACAGGCTCAACCGCAAACGCCTGATAGCCATAGGCATGCTGCTCACCGCGGCGGCGCTCTACCTTTACGACTTCGCCTCGACCCCGGGCCAGCTTCTGGCCCTGCGCGCCTTCCACGGGCTGGTAGCCGGCGTCCTGGCCCCCGGCGCGTTCGCAATGCTGGGCGACCGCACGACTCTCCACCGCACCCGCTCTATTGGAATGAGCGGCGCCCTGATAGCAGTGTCGGCAGTCATCGGTCCGCCGCTTGCCGGATACATTCGCGACCTTTGGGGATTCGGGGCGGTATTCGCCACAAGCGGCACGCTGATGCTGCTGGCCGCTATGGTGTTCTTGATAAAGGTGCCCTCCATGCCTATAGAGGCAGTCCAGGATCGGGCTGTGGCCAGCACGCGCACTTCCACCCCGACATGGCGGAGACTGACTCCGGTGTTCTGCGCGGTGCTGGCGATGACGTTCGGCATAGGCTCACTGATAAACCATCTCCCGATAGCGCTGGAGCTCGCCGGCGCGGCGCCGCGTATTTCAGGCATCGCCTTCGCGACGTTCTCGCTGGTGGCGGCGGTGGTCATGGCCAGCCCGGTGCACAGGGCGATTGACGGCGTCTCACGCAGGCTGGCGGTATCGCTGGGGTTTGCGCTGCTTGGCGGCAGCGGCCTGATTCTGGGAGTTTCCAACGGAGTGGCGGCGCCTGCGTTTGGAGCCATGGTGGTGTTTGGATTCGGCTTCGGCCTGCTGTTTCCATCTCTGGGGGCGACGGTCTCAGATGTCACTTCGAGCCGCCGCACGGGTACCGCCTTCGGCATCTTCTACGCTGTCTACTCGTTGGGCGTAGTGCTTGGGTCCACGGTCTCCGGCATGGTGGCGGAGGTGGCGGCGAGTCTCGGTGCGCCATTTTTCGTCAGCGCAGCGGTGGCGCTGATAGCACTGCCAACGGCTGTCTACATACGAGCTGTCCGTCGAGGGACGAGCCTTCGCAGTGCTCATCATGACAGCGAGTCTTGACGTGCGGGCGGAGCGTCCCGGGATAGGGTCTTCGGTTCGGGGAGACTAGGAACGGAGAGAGCGCATGTCACGCTGCGGAGCTGCCCTTCGTGTATTGTGACGAGTCCTTTCCGCCGGAAGTTAGAGTGTTGACGCCGCTGCCACGCTGGCCGGTGTGTCGGCGATGGGGAGAGGCCGTCGGTTTCGATCAACTACCGCATTGTGGAACGCAGCGTGGAGGGGACCTGCAATGACTCGAGCATGAACGGGTTGTGGAGGCAACAACGGAAATCCTGGTTTAGTGGAAGGGATGGGCTGCGATGGAACCTGTAAGAGTGGGATTTGTCGGTGGAGGAGAACACGCCCGCATGAGCCTCTACCCGAGCCTGCGGCACGCGTTCGGAGGCTCTCCGAGCGGATTGCCGTCACTGGTGGCTTCGCAAGCTGCTGAGCGGTTGCCCGAACCGCGATCGGAGCT
>JAPOVO010000094.1 GCA_026708165.1 Chloroflexota bacterium
ATCCCTCACCCGACTTGAGCGGTCGATTCGATAAATCTCACCGTTGCTATTAGCTAGAGGCCAAGTTTATCTTGAGCGTGCCTATTCCGCAGAATTTATCGGCGCAATTCCAAGTAAATCACTAGGCTAAGTACACAGTAACCAATGCGGCTTCAAGACGCTAGAGGAAGCTACACGGCGGCGGTCGCGGCGACATGGCGGGATGGTTTCATGTTTGGCGAGGAGCGGGACCTGGCGCGTCTCCGCTTGCGAGGCTGAAGGCGTGAGCGCTCGAAGGCTCCGAATCGGCACGCGGCGGAGCCGGCTAGCCCTGGCGCAGACGCGGCTGGTGGCCGACCTCCTGCGCCGCCACGCGCCCGACATCGACGTTGAGATCGTAGAGCTGTCGAGTCTTGGCGACGAGCGGCCTGACGCTCCGCTCACGGGCACTCTGGGCGTGGGAGTGTTCACCAGCCGAATCCAGAAGGCGCTGCTCGACGGCGTCGTGGACGTCGCCGTGCACAGCCTCAAGGACCTCCCGGTAAAAGGCACCCCGGGCATCGAACTGGCCGCCGTTCCAGTCAGGGAGGACCCGTGGGACGCGCTTGTGTCGCGAGACGGCTCTACTCTTCGAGAGCTTCCGGCGGGCGCAGGCGTGGGCACCGGCAGCCCGCGCCGCGCGGCCCAGATAAAGCTGGTGCGAGAGGACCTGATCGTAAAGCCGCTGCGCGGGAACGTGGAGACGCGCGTCCGCAAGCTCGACGACGGCGAGGTCGATGCCGCGGTCCTCGCGTGCGCCGGGTTGATTCGACTTCAGTTGGAAAATCGGATCAGCGAAAGACTGAACTCCCTGGCGTTTTTGCCTGCGCCGGGACAGGGGGCATTGGCCGTGGAGACGCGCGAGTCCGATGACGAGGCTACCGAGCTCCTGAGACGGCTGGACGACTCCGATCTGCGGGCTTGCATAACCGCCGAGCGCGCGTTTCTGGAAGTCCTGGGCGGGGGCTGCCGGCAGCCTGCCGGGGCGCTGGCCACCGTTGCCAACGGGCGGCTCGAACTTCGGGCGGGCATATACGGCGAGACGGCAACCACCACAACCGTGACTGACGCGCCGGGCTTCGCCGCCGACATCGGGCGGCGGGCCGCCGAGACAGTCTTGGCCGGAGCCGGAATTGACGGCTGATCCGGCAGCGGGGTCAGGCTTCGTCTACCTGGTCGGTGCGGGCCCGGGCGATCCGGGACTATTGACCGTTCGCGGGGCCAAGATCCTACGAACGGCGGAGGTCGTCGTGTACGACCGGCTCGTCAGCGACGACGTGCTGGCGATGGCGACCGCGCGGCGGCGGATTTACGTTGGGAAGAGCAAGGGATCGCAAGCGCTCGACCAGGAGGAGATCAATCGTCTGCTCGTGAATCTGGCATCCGAAGGCAGGCGCGTATGCCGGTTGAAGGGCGGCGATCCCTTCGTGTTCGGACGCGGCGGTGAAGAGGCCGCGCATCTGGCGGGAGCGGGAGTGGATTTCGAGGTCGTGCCCGGCGTCACTTCGGCCATCGCCGCGCCCGCGTACGCCGGGATTCCGGTTACCGACCGCCGCGCTTCCGCGTCGTTCGCGTGCGTCACCGCGCACCGGCGGCCCAGCCAGCCTCCCATCGACTGGACCTCGCTGGCGCGCTCGTGCGACACGATCGTGGTCCTTATGGGCGCGAGCAGGCTGGACCGGGTTGCCGGCGAGCTTGCGGAGGCCGGGCTTGAAGCCTCGCATCCCGCGGCGGTAGTCGAGTCCGGGACGCTGCCCGATCAACGGGTGATTCGCGGCACCCTGGCCAGTATCGTCCGAAAGGCGGCAGAAGCCGGAATCGGCTCTCCGGCGGTCGTGGTCGTGGGGAATGTCGTTAATCTCGCCGATTCAATCGACTGGATCAGCCGGCGACCGCTCCACGGCGTCAGCGTCATGGTGACGCGCGACGAAGGTTCGAGAGGCGCGCTTTCGTCCCGCCTCAGATCGCTCGGCGCGCACGTCCTGGGCACGCCGACGATACGGATTCTGCCGCTGGAAGACGAGTCGGGTTTGCACAACGCGGTAGCCGGTATCGGGAGTCACGACTGGGTGGTCTTCGCCAGCGCCAGCGCGGTCGTTCACGTCTTCGGAATCATCGAGCGGGACGGCGGGGACGCTCGCGCACTCGCACCGTGCCGGGTGGCCGTAATGGGGCGGGGCACTGGGGCAGCGCTTCGGGAAAGAGGGATCCTCCCCGACCTGATTCCGGAGAGCTACGTGTCGGAGTCGCTTGCCAAAGCCTTGCTGGAGAAGCTCGAATCAGGTTCCCGGATCGTGATATTCGGGGCGTTGGGCGGCCGCGACCTGCTGGCACGCGAGCTTGGCGCGGCGGGGCACGACGTCAGTCTAGTGTCCTCGTATCGCAATGTTCCGGTGGCGGTCGATCCCAAACGCGTCGAGGCGCTGAAGTCCGGCGGAGTCGACTGGATCGCCTTCACAAGCTCATCGTCCGTCACCCGGTTGGTCAAGGCGCTTGGCGGGGCCGGCAACATCTCCGCCAAGACGAGAGTCGCGTGCATCGGGCCGACGACCGCGGCCACCGCCGAAGCTCTGGATTTGCGGGTCGCCGCAGTTTCGGAAGATCACACCATCGAGGGCCTGGCACGCACCATCGCGCAATTTTCAAAACGACCGGTCGAATAGGCTATGGCCGCATCCCTTCTTTGACCGAATACAATCGAGGGTGACCTCGTCTCGCCTTTGATGGTTGGAAAACAGGCGCGGCAATCCTCCGATCGGGACGAAACCCCGGGTGACTAGAGATGCGAATGCTGGAACGGAATCTAGTAGATAGCAGCCCCACGGAGCGCGATCTTCCGATCCGCCCCCGGCGGCTGCGCAGGTCGCAGTCGGTGCGCCGTCTCGTGCGGGAAAGCCGCCTCTCGGCGGACATGCTCGTCTATCCGATATTCGTGGCGACCGGCCGGGGCGTCGAACATCCGATAGAGGCCATGCCGGGACAGCGGCGTCTGTCGGCGGACCTGGCCGAAGAAGCCGCCTCCTCCGCGTTCCGCGCCGGCGTGCCCGCGGTCCTGCTGTTCGGATCACCGCGCTACAAAGACGATGCCGCCACCGACGCGTCCGCGGACGACGGCGCTGTCCAGGAAGCGATTCGACGCATCAAGCGGTCAACTCCCGAGGTCGTGGTCTTTACCGACGTGTGCGTATGCGCCTATACCGACCACGGTCACTGCGGCATAGTGTCGAGCGGAGAGATCGACAACGACGCCTCGCTGGACGTGATGGTGGGGGTGGCCTTGTCGCACGCGCGGGCGGGCGCGGATTTCGTGGCCCCCTCGGACATGATGGACGGGCGCGTCGGGGCCATCCGGGAGGCGCTCGACGACAACGGATTCGAACAAGTGGGAATCATGTCGTACGCGGCGAAGTACGCGAGCGCCTTCTACGGCCCGTTCCGGGAAGCCGCCGACTCGACGCCGCAGTTCGGTGACCGCTCGACTTATCAGATGGACCCGCCAAACGTGCGCGAGGCGCTGCGCGAGATCGAGCTGGATATCGACGAAGGCGCGGACATCGTGATGGTGAAGCCCGCGCTGGCTTACCTCGACGTAATAGCGGCGGCGCGGGCGGAGTTCAACGCGCCGATCGCGGCCTACAACGTGAGCGGCGAATATTCGATGGTCAAGGCCGCCGCGCAGCGAGGCTGGATCGACGAGCAACGGGCGGTTGATGAAGCGCTAACCGCAATCGTGCGGGCGGGCGCGGACATCGTGATCACGTACTGGGCGCCCGAAGTGGCCGCCAGGCTCGGGGGCTCCCCGGCAAGATAGACGGGCGGACGCCGAACGACAGACCAGGCCTGCCGGCGGGGAGTTCCGCGCGCTTTTTGCTTTAACTTCCGGCCAGCGCGCTTACGCTCTCGATCAGCGCCGCGTACTGAGCATCGCTGCGCGCGTCAACGTCCGGGTTGACGTAGGCAATCCTGGCGTTGCGGTCGATCACGAACGTCATGCGACTGCTCATGTCGGCGTCCGGCATCTTAGAGCCGTAGGCGCTCATCACCTCGCAGGCCGAATCGGCGATAAGTGGAAATTGCAGTCCCTCGCCAAAGCTCTCCGAGAAGCGCTGCTGCGTCGAAAGATCGTCAGCGCTGATCCCAACCACCTCCGCTCCCGCTTCCTCAAACTGAGGATAAAGCTCCTGAAGTCTCTGGAGCTCGTGAGTTCAGCCTCCCGTGAACGACTTGGGGTAGAACGCCAGCACGACCGTCTTGTCTTGAAGCAGGTCCGACAAAACCAGGGGATTGCTGCTAGTGGCGGGCGCGGAGAATCCTGGCGCCGTATCGCCGACCTTCAACTGGGAACTCACTATGCGACCTCCGTCGAGAATTACATGCCCGCGCTTGTTTCCACGCGTCGAGGTATATACCACACAATCGCATCGACGTTCGAGAAGAGCGCCGACGCTGGGACGGCTGAACCGCCCTGCTCCAAGCGGCGCTGGCGTCAAGGCGGCGGCGATAGGGGATAGACTGCGGCAGCCCGACTTGGAGAATCATCACAAAAGCTCGCAGGAGGCTATTCGGTGGACTACGTAGACATTCCTGGACTCGGCCGTCCGGTTTCGAACCTCGTGATGGGTTCAGACAGGTTCTTCCTCAAAGACCAGGAAGCAACCAACGAGCGGCTGGACGTCTACGTCGAAGCCGGAGGAAACATCGTGGACACCGGGCGAATCTACGGCGGCGGCGAGAGCGAGCAGGCAATCGGGAACTGGCTTGCCAGCCGGGGCGTGCGGGATGAATTCACGGTCTTGACCAAGGGATGCCACCCCCGCGGTTTCACGCGCCGCGTAACCAGGGAAGCGCTGGAAAGCGATGTCACCGAGAGCCTCAAGGCGCTGCAAACCGACCGAATCGACATCTTCCTGATGCACCGCGACAACCCTCAAGTGCCGGTCGGCGAGATCATGGGCTGGCTCAACGACTACGTCAGCGCCGGGTCGATCGGTGTGCTGGGGGCGTCGAACTGGACGCAGGCGAGAGTCCAGGCCGCGAACGACTACGCGGGCGAGAACGGGCTGAGGGGTTTCGCGGTCGTGAGCAACTACGCGGGGCTGGCCGTGACCAACGAACCGATGTGGTGGGAGTGCCTGGAGATGGACGCGGACTACCGCAACTGGCTCGCGGAGACCGGAATGCCCAACTTTTGCTGGTCATCGCTCAGCCGGGGTTTCTTCAGTCGCAAGCTAGGTCCAGAGGATGCCGACTACGACGACATGGTCAGGACGTACGGCAACGAGGAAAACCGCAAGCGCCTACAACGGGTTTCCGAGTTCGGGCGTTCGCGTAATCTCAACGCCACCCAGGTCGCCTGCGCCTACGTGTTGAGCCAGAAATACCCGTCACTGGCGATCGTTTCTCCGGAGAATCTCGAACAGCTAAACCAGTTGATCGAGGCGAGCGCCCTGGCGCTCGGAGACGACGATATCGACTGGCTGGAAGGAAACTAGTCGCGCTCTGACGAGCGCGCGGTTCTCAGCTATCAGCCGAGACGCATGCGAGACGTGAGCGCGCCGTCGATGAACATAACTTCGCCGCTTATGTAGTCCGCGTCGGGCGACGCAAGGAAAGCCGCGGCCCGCCCGATGTCGTCGACGTCGCCAAGCGCGCGAACCGGGATCCTGCTCGCGATGGCTTCCTTGTCGGCTCCGGTGCGGTCGTAGCGCGGCACGTAGATCGCTCCCGGAGCTATCGCGTTGACCGTTATCTTGTGCGGGGCCAGCTCCACCGCCAGCGACTGAGTGAACGCGTTTATGGTGCCCTTGGTCGTGCCGTACAAAACGAAGCCCGGCACATGCTGGACGCTGTGCACCGAGCTCAGGTTGATTATGCGGCCGTATTGACGCGATATGAGATGCGGCGCCGCCGCCGAGCACGTTACGAACATCGCCTTCAGATTGATGTTCAGCAGGTCGTCCCAGTCCTGCTCGGTGCAGTCGGTAAACGCTTTGTCCATTGTGTAGCCGGCGTTATTGACGACGATGTCGAGTCGTCCGAATGAGTCGATCGCGGCCTCGACCACGCCCGCGGCATTCGACGCATTGCGAAAGTCGCTCTTGACCGCGATTGCCTCGCCTGTCTCCGAGAGCGATTTGGCCAGGTCCTCCGCTCCATCGAAACTGTTGTAGGCCGAGACGACCAGCTTCGCGCCGGCGCCCGCAAGGTGACGGGCAATCGAAACGCCTATGCCCGTTCCCGCGCCGGTGATGATGGCAACCTGACCGTCAAGCTCTCCCATCGCCGGACCTCCGTTGTAACCAAGTCAATCTGAACGCGCCGCTCAGTCTAGCCCCACGGACTGCAAGACGGAGATTTCCGGTCATCCGCCGGAGACCACGTTCCAGACGGTCTAACCGTCTGCGTGCGCTAGTTCGCTTCCCACCGCCGCTCGAGGCGCTCGCCGACACGTCCAAGCTGGCCTTCGGGCTGCCCGTTGACGGTAACCCGCAGACCTCCCGCATTGTCGGTGACAAGCGAGACGGACTCCGAGGCGGTCCACAGCTTGTGTTCGCCCGGGCCCATAAATCCGTCGAATACCTGCTTGCCATCCACGCTCGCCCGGACGTTCACGTTCATCTCGGCGGCTATCTCAAAGAAGATCGCAATCGCCTTAGAATCCGCGGCCGGCGTGGGCACGTTGAAGGCGGGCAGGACCTTTTGCACCGTGACCGTCTCGGTCGGCGGCACGGTCGAGGCGACGGTTGTCGAAGCGTCAGGTGATCGATAGTTCCGAATAAGGAAGTTGGTAGCGATGACGAGCACGCCCAAAACGGCGAGCAGAATCAGCAGCGATCGGTACGATACGCGCCTGCCCGTTCCAATGGGTATTCGGGTATCCGGCATCATCCTGACGCCCGGCGTCGCCGTCTGCAGTTCGTAGGCGTCGAGAGCGTATTGCGGGTCGATGTCCAGGAAATCGCAGTAATTTCTGATGAATCCGGTTACGTAGACCTTGTGAGGCAGGGCGCTCAAATTGTCGCGCTCGAGGTCACGAAGGAAGTTGAGCCGGATGTGCGTTCCGGCGGCTATGGCCTCCACGCTTATGTTCTTCTCTTCGCGCGCGGCGCGAAGAATCGCCCCGACAGTCCCACTCTCCGCCGGATCGGCCTCCATCAGTCAGGACCGATACGACCCGAAGCCGTAGTCGTCGGCGGAATCGACGTGAATGCCAAGGTCTTCGACTTCGGCCTCGATGTTGATGTCGGAAACGAAGCTGGTCAGCACGTCGAGCATGTCGTCCTTGACGGCTTCGGCGATGTTGGCGGGTCGGCCGGGCAGCGCCGCCCGCTCTTCCTTCACATCGGCGATGTGGTCCGCGAGAAGCTGGCTCAAGCGATCTCTGACCTCCCTGTCACCATCACTCGATCTGCCCAGTGCGATCCACTTGCCCGTATCACGGACACTGAAGGTCATCTCCACGCTAACGATTTCGGTGGACCCGTCGCCCCGGAGTCCCAGGAACGACTCGACTCTCACCTTGCGGTTGGAGAGATTGACGTGCTCGCGCTGGGTCAGCGGCGACGGCCAGCTCCAGAACCAGCCGGGACCGTCGACGGCGGTTACCGAATCGATATAGATTTCGGGAAACTGGTCGCGTGAGAAGTTCGTAACCGAAATGACGTCCAGAATCTGCGGGAAGGCAAAGACCTGATTGGGGCGCAAGACCTCCGCTTGCTCCGGCGGGAGGCGGTAGAGACCACCGATCAGGAACAGCGCCACGGCGGCCAGAACCCCGGCCAGCAGTCGCAGATAAGCCGCGATGCCGCCGACCCCGCGCGGGGACCCGCGAGTGGAGTACGGCGCGGTTATATCGGCAATCTTCGTCGGCGCCCCGCGCAAAGCTACAAAAGCGATCCGCCTTCGGGCGAGCGCGCTGGCCCGCCACATCCGGGTTGTGAAGTCGCTATACATCGAGGCCGCGGCGTGAATTCCGTGGCGCCTGCTGACACGCACCATTGTTTCGAACAGCGCCTCCAGGCGCTTGGCGTTTTCGCCCGTAAGAGAACGTCTGCGGTATGAAAGCTGGCGCGACTCCTCGATCAGCGGTCGGATCTCGTCCAAGAAATCAGAGTATTCCTGTCCGCCGCTGAGATGCACTTGCGGATCGAGACGCTTGCCGGATTTCGATGGTTTGGCGGCAAACCCGGCGTCGAATCGCTTGCTTGTTTTCCAGACTATGAAAAGCGAAGGAACCGCGGCTATGGCAATTCCCAGCGGAAGGCCGCCGGCGGAGGACCCGGCAGTGCTGACGAACTCGCCGACGGCCGGCCCAATGGCCGGCATCGTGGTGACAAGCAGACCCAGCGCGCCTAGCAACGACGCGACGGTGAAAGCCAGTCCGACGGCCGTTATCCGCCAGAACAGCCTGCGAGTCGACCGCGCGCGCCGCGCCGCCCTGGCGCGTTTGAGCGCCGACTCTTCGATATCCCTAACCTCGTCTATCCCCGCGACGGCTCCGTCCGACGTCTCCGGATCGCTGCACGCCAAAGTTCGAAGCTGCGGCCCCGGATCGGTCAGAGCCAGCAGCAACGCCTGCGGATCGTGGGCAAGGAGCGTCCCTTCAGTAAACGGATTTGGGACTTCGGCGTATTCGACGCCTTCGGGGAATTTCTTGTCAGGCTCGTCGTCCAGTTCGGTTTCGGCTTCGGGCGGCTGGCCTTCGTCTAAGAGGTCCTCGTCGAAGGGGACCAGTTCGGCGTCGAATTCTGCAACTTCGGCGTCCTCGATCTCGTCACGGTCTGGTCCGCTCGTCATGGTGAAACGCTACGCCGCCGTCGAGGATGCGGACGCCACGATTACGGCGGACAACGCCGCCAGCAGGAAGTTTGCGCGCTGCTCCTGCCGCATCGAAGTTGCGATGGCGGTGTAAGAATTAGCGCCGTGGTTTCGGTGCGAGAAACCGGCTGTCGTTTGCGCGTCGCCGGCGGAGCCGTCGGTGACGTCCCAGAACACTCCCGGCGCGACGGGAATGAGCGACGCCGAGGCACAGGCAGCGGCCTCGACGGCGTTGCGCGGGTAGTACGCACCCAACTCACCGTCCTCGAGCTTTCGCGGGATCGACCGGTAGCGGCGTCGATATTCACCGAAGCGCATGAGGTTTGAAATTGTAGACGCGGTATTCAGGTCACGATGCGGACCGAGCTGTCTTTGGACCCACTTCAGGCCGCTTCCGGGAGTGGAAATACGGCC